>CAYSKE010000025.1:0-14319 GCA_964431465.1 uncultured Muribaculaceae bacterium
TTAGGCGCCGGTCTGCAAAACCGTTTACAGCAGTTCGATTCTGCTAGGAACCTCCAAACCAAGCGTAAGGGGCATCCCAGACAAGGGATGTCCCAATTTTTTTAACCAAAGGTGTCATGGATAAAGGCTACGGAAGTTTATATTTTGTGTTTCTCATGCTGTTTTTGGGGCTTATGTCGGCATTCGGCCCGTTTATCACCGACATGTATCTGCCCTCACTTCCCGCCATGTCGGAGATATTCCACGCTTCGGCATCGGCCGTGCAAAGCGGCATATCCACAGCACTACTCGGACTTGCAATCGGACAGATTTTTTTCGGGCCGATAAGCGACCGCTACGGACGCCGGCCGGTGATGATGGTGTCGCTGGCGCTTTTCTCGATAGCCACAATCGCATCGATCTACTGCACTTCGATAGGAATATTCAACACGCTGCGTTTCTTTCAGGGACTCGGTGGCGCAGGGTGCATCGTGCTCTCTCGCTCAGTGGCCACCGACTGCTACTCGGGGCGCGATCTCGTGAAGATAATGACGCTTATCGGCGCAATAAACGGCGTAGCCCCCGTGACGGCGCCTGTGATCGGCGGTTTTGTCTCGGAGGCTGCGGGATGGCAGGGGGTGTTCTGGACACTGCTCGGAATAGGGGTGCTACTGCTGGTGATGACGCTCTTTTTCAGGGAGTCGCTTGCCGCTGAAAAGCGATTCAGGGGTAGCTACAAGGGACTTTTCGGACAGTTCGGCATGATGCTCCGCGACAAGAAGTTCATGCGTTACATACTTCTATATGCGCTCGCAATGGCACTGCTATTCGGCTACATATCATCAGCCTCTTTTATCGTGCAGGAGAAGTATGGCTACAGCGAGATAGCTTTTGCAGTGGTGTTTGGGGCGAATGCACTGGGCACGATGCTCGGAAGCGTCGTCGCTCTCAAGCTCCCCACTCTCGAGTCGGCCACTCTCACGGGTGCGGTAATGATGACGTTTGCATGTCTCGGACTTGTCGCCAACGCTTTCATCGTGGAGAATTTCTGGTTTTATGAAAGCTGCACATGGCTGGCTATCACGGGGTGCGGTTTTGTGTTTCCCTCGGTGACGACTCTCGCCATGAACGCCGGACGCAAGGCGATAGGCGCATCATCGGCTATCGTGGGGGCGTCGGGGTTCATAGCAGGTGGAATCGTGTCGCCGATAGCCGGCATGGGTGACATGTCGCAGACTTCTGCATTCATCATGCTTGCGTGCGGCGTGATGTCGTGGACGTTTGCACGCCGGATGTAAAGATCACTCGCGGCCGATCGACTGCAGGAGCATATCAACGGCCTTGTCGGGGTCACCGTCGGCCTTATCAAGACACTTGATGAAGTGAGAGCCTATAATCGCGCCTGATGCACTTGACTGAGCCTGCCCGTAGGTGACGGGATTGGAGATACCGAAACCAATGAGACGGTGATGCTTGAGATCCATAGCGTTGATGCGGCGGAAATAGTCGAGCTGCTCCTCGCCGTAACGGTCTTTGGCACCGGTTGTGGATGCTGCCGACACCATGTAGATAAATCCGTCGCAGTGGCTGTCGATGAGCCGGATGCGTTCGGGCGATGTCTCAGGCGTTATGAGCATGATCATGGGTATATCGTAGTGCCGGCTGAGATCCTTAAAGTCGGACAGATAATCGTCGAACGGAAGGTCGGGGATGATCACACCGTCGACACCGGCCTGATGGGCGTCGCGGAAGAAATCCTCTATACCGTAGTGCATGACAGGATTAAGATAGCCCATGAGAATGAAGGGCATATCTGCCACGCGCTCACGCGCCTCCCTGACCTGACCGATGAGGCGGCGAAGGGTCATGCCGCCGGCAAGTGCCTTGGAGCTGCTTGCCTGAATAACGGGGCCGTCGGCCATAGGATCGGAGAAAGGTATGCCAATCTCGACCATATCAACACCCTTGCGTGCAAGAGCTTCGATGATGGGCACGGTGCTGTCAACGTCGGGATAGCCCGCCGTGAAGAAGACTGATAAAATGTCGTTATGCTTTTTCCCAAAAAGGGCGGTCAATCGGTTCATTTTCGTTGAGTTTACGTAGTTGAAGAATGAAGTTGGCGAGGCGGGTGACGTCCTTGTGTCCGGGTGCGGTTTCAAAACGGCTGTTGAGGTCGATTCCTGCAAGTCCGGGCTTCATGGCCGCTTTGACGGTCTCAACGTCGTCGGGTCCGATGCCTCCGCTGAGCATGTAGGGGATGCCGAGAGTGTAATCGTCGAGCACAGCCCAGTCAAACTTGCTACCGTTGCCTCCGGGCTTGTTTCCGGAGGTGTCGAACAGAAGCATATCGACACATGCGCGATAGGGCTCGAGAAGAGAGAGGAAGAACTTGTCGGCTCCGGCAGGCACTTTCACAGCCTTTATCACCGCATAGCCACGGTCGCGGAGCTCTTTGCAGAACTGCGGCGACTCCTCACCGTGGAGCTGAACGACACGAATGCCGTAGCGCGTCGTCGTCTCTATGATCTCATCGAGTGGTGCGTTGACGAACACACCTACGGAACGCACATAGGGAGGGAGGTTGTCGAACACCTCGGGAGAGATGCCTATGGCGTTGCGCGGCGAACCCTCCCAGAAGATAAATCCCATGAGCATGGGGGTGAGACATGCTACCTGAGCTATATTGTCAGGCTCACGCATCCCGCATATTTTCAGCATCATGTCGGCATGACGCGGTGCCGACGGATTTTCAGATTGTTTCATTGATAAAATTCTTAAGTGTTGCACCGGGCTCGGGGGTGGACATGAAGGCCTCCCCTATCAGAAATCCGGTGAATCCGGCATTGCGCAGCCGACGCAGATCGGCCGGAGTCTTTATGCCGCTCTCGGCCACCAGCAAGGTGTCGGGGGGTAGAGAAGCGACAAGCTCCATGGAATGATTAACATCGGTGTGGAACGACGACAGATTGCGGTTGTTGACACCAAGCATGTCGGGGCGGAAAGTGATCTTGTCGAGCTCGGTGATGTCGTGGATCTCCACAAGTGCCTCCATGCCGAGGGTGTGGGCAAGATTGTTGTACTGCTCAAGCTCTTCAGATGTAAGGATTGCCGCAATGAGGAGAATCGCACTCGCCCCAAGCAGTCGCGCATTGTAGATCTGAGCGGGAGAGACGACAAAATCCTTGCGGAGAAGAGGCACTCCGGCAGCCAAAGTGCGCGCTACGGCCAAGTCGGTTGCAGAGCCACCGAAGAAACGGGTGTCTGTGAGCACCGAGCAAGCGGCCGCACCTCCCTGAACGTACTGCGGTATCACCTCGGCAACGTCGGCCATGGGGAAGATCTCGCCTTTGGATGGGGAACGACGCTTGAACTCGGCAATTATCCCGCCGGGGGTAGAGCGCAGACTCGCCGACATGGAGTGTGTCTCGGGGAGCTTATCGTAGACGGCAATGAGATGCTGCAACGCTCTGTCGCCGGGATAGAGGGCTGCGACTTCCCGACGCTTGTTGTCGGCAATAATCTGAAGAATGTCGTTCATCGGTTAATCTCACAAAATTTATTGAATACTTTGCGGGCAGCCCCTGAGCGTATGGATTCCTCGGCCAACGCACGCGCCTCGGCTATGGAAAGCTGCGGCTCAAGGGTGACAAGGGCAAATGCACTGTTGGCAACGACGCAGTTTTCCTGAGCGGGAGTGGCTTTGCCGTCGAGCACATTATCGAAGATCTGCGCTGCCTCGGCAATGGTGTCGCCTCCCCAAAGCTCCTGCTGTGATGCGGTAGACCACCCGAGCTCCTCGGGACGATAGATGCGCTCCCCTGCCGGCCCCGAGACCTTGAAGGGGGATGTGAGCGAGATCTCATCGTAGCCGTCGAGCGAATGCACGACAGTGCAAGCGATCCCTTCGTTCTGGGCGATGTAGCTGTAAAGACGCATGAGCTTGAGGTTGTAGACACCTAGAAGCTGATGACGCGGAAGCACGGGGTTGACGAGCGGGCCAAGCATGTTGAAGAAGGTGCGCACGGCCAGCGATTTTCTCACTGAAGCCACGCTTTTCAGCGCGGGGCTGAAGAATGGGGCGTGAAGGTAGCACACTCCGCTCTCGTCGAGCGAACGGGACAGTTTGTCGATGTCGGCCGAAAATTTCACACCGTGATGCTCCAGCACATTGGAAGCACCCGATACCGAACTGGCTCCATAGTTGCCATGCTTCACCACTTTGCGACCTGTGCCAGCCACGACAAAGCAGGAGGCGGTGGAGATGTTGAAGGTGTTTTTGCCGTCGCCGCCGGTGCCAACAATGTCGATCGCGTCAACGTCGCCGAAATCGACCGGCAGACGTCGCTCGAGTATGGCATCGCGAAACCCGGTGAGCTCGTCGGTAGTGATGCTGCGCATGAGAAAGACAGTCATGAAGGCTGCGAGCTGGCAGTCATTGTAGCGTCCGTCGGCGATATTGAGCATGACGTCGCGTGCTTCGGTGCGCGAGAGGTTTCCATGCTCAAACATGCGGTAAAGAAGATTTTTCATAATTCGCAGTATCAGTGTCTAAGCCAGTTTTCAATGATTTTCATGCCCTGCGGTGTCAGGACGCTCTCGGGGTGGAACTGCACTCCATGTATGTCGAGCCAGCGGTGGCGCATCGCCATGATCATGCCCGATTCATCGACAGCCGTGATCTCAAGCTGATCAGAGGGGAAGTTGCTGCGGTCGACCACCCATGAATGATAGCGGCCAACCTCGATCTCAGAGGGTAACCCTGCAAAGATGTAGTCGGATGCGTCGGTGACGATAACCGGCGTGGCCACTCCATGAAACACATCGACAAGATTGTGGAGACGTGCGCCAAAATGCTGCCCTATAGCCTGATGGCCAAGGCAAACGCCCAAGATGGGCTTGACGGCGGCATAACGCTCAAGCATGGGCATGAGCAAGCCGGCTTCCTCGGGTATGCCGGGTCCCGGAGATATAATAATCTTATCGTAGGCGTCGATCTCGTCGAGGGTTATGGCATCGTTGCGGCGGACATCGGGATTGACACCGAGCTGACGCAAAGCGTGGACTATGTTGTAGGTAAACGAGTCGTAGTTGTCGAATACAAGTAGTTTCATTTGAGCAGTCGGTATCATGGGTTGAAACGTGAAGCCATCTCGACAGCACCGCGCAGGGCGCCGAGCTTATTGTTGGTCTCTTGCAACTCTGTGGCCGGTGAGGAGTGTGCAACGATTCCGGCTCCGGCCTGCGAGTAGAGGCGCTGACCGGTGCTGATGAATGTGCGGATAGTGATGGCCTGATTAATCGAGCCGTCGAATCCGAGGTAGCCGAGGCATCCGCCGTAGATCTTGCGGGCGTGTGGTTCCAAGGAGTCGATGATCTGCATGGCTCTCACTTTGGGCGCGCCACTAAGGGTGCCGGCAGGGAATGTCGAGGCAAAGAGGGCAAAGATATCGGCGTCGGCCGGAAGCTCGGCACGCACTCTCGACACCATGTGGATCACATGGGAGTAGAACTGGATTTGACGCATGAACTCGATATCGACTTTTCCACCTGACCGGCTCAGATCGTTACGGGCAAGATCGACAAGCATGATGTGCTCGGCGTTTTCTTTCTCGTCGTGGAGCAGCGCTTCGGCCAGCTGGCGGTCGCGGGTGTCGTCGCCCGTGCGTCGGAACGTTCCGGCTATCGGGTCGATATAGGCCTTACCATCCTTGACACGCAGGTGAGTCTCGGGAGATGAGCCGAAAACACGGAAGGAGGCGAAATCAAAGTAGAAGAGATAAGGGGAGGGATTTATGGAGCGTAGAGCACGGTAGACGTTGAAATCGTCGCCTTTGAATCCCTGAGAGAAGCGTCGGGAGGGGACAATCTGGAACACATCGCCACGCTTGCAGTGACCCACACACTTCTCGACGATCGACATAAAGCCCTCGTCGGTAAGCGTGGAGGTGACATCATCGGCAGCCGTGAAGCCGTAGAGTGGCATATTATTGTTTTTCAGGATGCTGATGAGTTTCGGTGTTTCCGACTCGCCGCCATCGGGTATATTCTCCACTATGGTCATCTCGTTGCGAAAGTGATTGACCTGAATAATGAAGCGGTAGAAGATATAGAGCATGTCGGGGATATGGGCGAACTCAGGGGCGGGTTTGCTGACCGGCACTGTGGGCTCAAAATAACGCACGGCATCATAGGCAGTGTAACCGAGGAGGCCGTTGGTGACTCCCGGGACAGCCAGACCGGCAAAGGAGGCCATGTAGTTGCGCAGCTCGCGCACGACGGTTGTGTTGTCGGCTTTCATGCGTGAGCAGCGGCCATCGGGCCACGTCTGCTCTATTTCCTCGTCGAGCACCATGAAGTGAGCGACCGGATCCACACCCACAATCGACACAGAGTTTTGCGTGGTGTGGTAGTCAGAGCTCTCGAGCAGTGCCGACTGCGGGTATATATCCCTGACTTTAAGATATATTCCCACCGGCGTTTCAAGGTCGGCCGGGAGAAGGGTGGTTATTGTTTTCATTTTTCCAGATGGCTGATATATGTCGACATGTCTTTGTCGCCGCGTCCCGAGAGGTTTACCACGACAATATCATCTTTGTTGAATTTTATCTTTTCAAGTCCGGCAAGAGCGTGAGCCGACTCGAGGGCGGGAATTATACCTTCGTTGCGCGTGAGGAACGAGGCAGCCGCAAGCGCCTCGGCATCGGTTGCCGCAAGCACCTTGGAGCGCCCTGACTCGGCAAGGAAAGCATGAAGCGGCCCTACGCCGGGATAGTCGAGTCCGGCAGAGATGGAGTAAGGTTCTATGATCTGGCCGTCGTCGGTCTGCAACAGAAGCGTGCGTGAGCCATGAAGTATGCCGGGAGTGCCGGTGAGAATCGAAGCGGCAGTCATGTCGGTGTCGGTGCCAAGCCCGGCTGCCTCAACCGCAACGAGCTTCACCTCGGGGTTGTCAATGAAATGATAGAATGCTCCTGCGGCATTGCTGCCTCCTCCAATGCAGGCAATCACGTAATCGGGGTTCTCGCGGCCTTCTTTCTCAAGAAGCTGCGCCTTGATCTCGCGGCTTATGACCGACTGGAAGTAGGCAACTATCTCGGGATAAGGATGCGGCCCTACCGTGCTTCCGATAACGTAGAATGTGTCGGCGGGATTGCAACACCAATCACGTATCGCCTCGTTGGTAGCGTCTTTCAGGGTCTTATTGCCGGAGTGCACGGGGCGCACCTCGGCTCCAAGCATGCGCATGCGCTGCACATTGGGCTGCTGGCGCTCCACGTCGGTCGCTCCCATGTAGACCACGCAGGGCATCCCCAGCAATGCCGCCACAGTCGCCGTGGCAACACCATGCTGTCCGGCTCCGGTTTCGGCAATAAGGCGTGTCTTGCCCATCCGGCGCGCCAGAAGCGCAGAACCGATGGCGTTGTTTATCTTGTGGGCACCGGTGTGATTCAGATCCTCACGCTTGAGATAGATGTTAGCTCCATAGTGACGTGACAAAGACTCAGCTTTGTACAACGGGGATGGACGCCCCACGTAGTCGGCGAGCAACGACTCTACCTCGCTGATGAAAGCGGGATCGTCAATCGCCTCGGCAAACGCCTTCTTTAGATTTGAGACGTTGCTGTAGAGAATCTCGGGGATGTAGGCTCCACCAAAGCGTCCGTAGAAGCCTTTTTCGTCGACCGGAAGTGTAGTTTTGGACTTCATTTCATGAAGTGATTTTGAGCTTTTTACAAGATGTTAACCAGAAGTGACGCGACCCGTGAAGTATCAATCACTTCATATAAAAGAAAAACCATCGAAGATCAGTGTTTTACCGGATCCATCGATGGTTAAATTATTTTAGTTTCAGTACCGTCTTACGTCGGAACAAATCGCACGTCAACGCCATCGAAAGAGATCCTTCCGACGCCACCAATAGAAGTTGCTGCTATAGTTAGTGGTCATTGACATAATTACGTTTTTGTTTTTACAAAGGCAAAAATATATCTTTTTATAAATCCCTGCAAATTTTATTTGGATTTTTTCAAAACAAATCCTGCAGTGAGACCGTCGTAGGAGCTCAGCATCGACGAAGCGGTCTTCATCGAGGAGTTTCCTGATATTTTAGCCACGGTCTCCATGAGCGAGATGAGCTTGGAAACGTCGAATGTGAGTTTTATCTGACCTGTGGCAGTCTTTGACACATAAGCGTTGACCTTACCCATATTTATCTTGTTGGCCGCCTTGAACTGAAACACAAACTGGCCGTCGGTGTCAGATGTCACGATCTGCCCTGTGAGAGGAATCTTGCCTACAGCCATCTTGAATGTAGCGGCCGAGTCGACCGTGAGAGTCATTTTGTCCATGCCCACTTTCTCATAGTAAGGCTTGAGCTTGTTGACAATGGTTGTGGAGGCAACCGATCCACCTGCCTTTTTCAGCAGATTGTCGCTCTTGAACTCTACCGCAGGCTCGACATAGCTCCATGTGCCCTCGAGATCGGCAACGGTGACTTTTCCTGAGCCAAGCACGTTGTTGGCTACAGTACCAAGTTTTGAAAGGATGTCGGATGCCGACTGAGCCGATGCAGCGCACGGAGCAAAAAGTACCGCCGAAATCACTGCGAGAATAGTGAGAGCCTTTTTCATAATATGGGCGTGTTAGAAGTTACGTTTTTTCTATATAACCGCTCAGAGGCACATTTTGTCGGAACAAAACTGAAATTTTATTGCAGAACAGTCATATAGATGTCGATTGCCTCGCGCAGCTCGTCAAGAACGATGTACTCGTCGGAGGAATGTGAACGCGCGGAGTCGCCGGGGCCCGCTTTGAGCGACGGCCATGGCATGAGAGCCTGATCGGAGAGTGTCGGGGAGCCGAAAGGCTCGAGTCCAAGCATGGCAAACCGCATGACAAGGGGGTCGGACGATGAGATACCCGATGGATTGAGTCGAGTGGAGCGGGCTTTCACATCAACATCGGGAACGGCACGGCATATCATGTCGAGCGTCTCAAGGTTGGTATAGGCATCGGTGGTGCGCACATCGGCGACAAAGCGGCAGAGATCGGGCACGACATTGTGCTGCGTACCGGCCTCAATCTGCGTAACGGAGATCTTGACCGGGCCAAGCATCTCTGACACAACAGGGAAGCGGAGCGAGCGCAATGCCGCAATAGCCGGGAGAGCCTTGTAGATAGCGTTGACACCCTCGTTGCGAGCAGCGTGACCCGACACGCCATGCACTTCACAATCAAGCACCATGAGCCCTTTCTCGGCTATGGCCGGACGCATGCCGGTGGGCTCGCCCACAAGGGCTTTGTCGATGTGAGGGAGCAGAGGCACCATCATTTCCATGCCGCCTTTGCCACTGACCTCTTCCTCGCAGGATGCAAGAAAAATCAGACGGTAGGAGGATGGGCGACCGGAATGCAGAAAGTGAATGAAAGCGGAGGCGAGCGAAACGAGTGATGCTCCCGCGTCGTTGCTTCCTATGCCGTAGAGCCGGCCGGTGGCTTCATCAATCTCAGGGGTAAAGGGATCGCGCGTCCACCCGGCTGCGGGTTTGACGGTGTCGATATGACTGTTGAGCAAGAGGACAGGGACATCGGGACGATCGTCGTGGCTGGCCGGGACAGCAAGGACGTTGTTGCCATGGCGGGTAACAACAGCGAGGTCACCGCACTGCTCTCGCATGAATTTTTCCACAAGATCGGCGGCAGCGGTCTCGTCGCGACTGATGCGTGGAATTGCAATCAAGCCCTTGAGCAAGTCAAGGGCCTGATAAAAGAGTTCATCGCGGTTATCGGTCATCACTTTGCTGTTATTTCATTGACAACAGCGATAATGTCTTCGGCAAGTTTCTGAGCCTCCTCCATAGTGTGAGCCTCGGAATAGATGCGGATGATGGGCTCGGTGTTGGATTTGCGCAGGTGCACCCATGCATCGGGGAAGTCAATCTTCACTCCGTCGATATCGGTGATCTTCTCACCTGAGTATTTACCCTTTATCGCTTCAAGGATAGCATCGACATCAATGCCGGGGGTAAGCTGAATCTTGTTTTTTGCTATCGCATAAGCGGGATAACGCTTTTTGAGCTCAGTTACCGAGACTTTCTCATGGGCAAGATGCGAGAGGAAGAGTGCAACACCCACAAGAGCATCGCGGCCGGCGTGGAGGGCGGGATAAATCACTCCACCATTGCCCTCTCCACCGATGACGGCACCGGTGCGGCGCATTTCGGTAACGACGTTGACCTCACCGACGGCTGCGGCAGAGTAGGTGCATCCGAGCGCCTCGGTGACATCACGCAGAGCGCGCGACGAGCTGAGGTTGCTCACGGTAGCACCGGGAGTGTGACGCAGCACGTAATCGGCAATAGCGACCAGAGTGTATTCCTCGACAAACATTTCACCGTTTTCCATCACTATGGCGAGACGGTCAACGTCGGGGTCAACGACGAAACCGACGTCGGCAATGCCTGTACGCATGAGATCGGAAATCTGCGTGAGGTTTTCAGGGATAGGCTCGGGAGTGTGAGCAAAGCGTCCGGTGGGTTCGCAGTTGAGTTCAACAACCTCTTTGACGCCAAGCGCACGCAGAAGGGCGGGAATTGCCACTCCGCCGATTGAGTTGACTGCATCGACAGCCACGCGGAACCCGGCGGCAGCGATAGCCTCACGATCGACAAGGGGAAGCGCAAGCACAGCGTCGATGTGACGACGGAGCCAAGTGTCGTTGGTCGACACCGAACCGAGCTTATCTATTTCGGCAAATGAGAAATCATCTTCGGCAGCAATGCGGAGCACTTCTTTTCCCTGCGCGTCGTTGAGAAACTCACCGTTGGCGTCGAGAAGTTTCAAGGCATTCCACTGAGCGGGATTGTGGGAGGCGGTGATGATAATGCCGCCACATGCTCCCTCGCCTGTAACTGCAATCTCAGTGGTGGGAGTCGTAGCCAAACCGATGTTGACCACTTCAAAACCCATTGCGGCAAGTGTTGATGTCACCAGATTGGAAACCATCGGACCTGAAAGACGCGCATCGCGCCCGACAACCACGCGGCGTGGTTTATCGGCCGGTGTTGACTTGTCGATAAATGCAGCATAAGCCGCAGTAAACTTCACAATGTCGACGGGTGAGAGACCTTCGCCGGGTTTCCCGCCGATCGTTCCGCGAATACCGGAAATGGATTTTATAAGTGACATTTGACAGGATTATTGAAGTGATGAACAGAGAGACTGCACTATTTAGAAAAAGCACGCAGACGGGATCAGGTCTGTGCGCGGAAGTAGCGGAGGTTGTAAAGGAATGGAACCACAGCCGAGATCTCGCTGGTGAGACCAAGCTGCGACTTGACAACCAGATTGACACGACAGTCGATGCCGAGGAACTTGAGCGGCTCCTGAATACCGGTGCCATAAGTGGCGTAGGAGGAGAGGGTGAAGTTCTGGTAGCGGAAGCTCGTGGGCTCGATGGACATGTCGACATCGTTGCCCTCGGGAATCGACTCACCGGTCTGCCAGAGCTCACTGAGGTTGGTGCGCATGAAGCGGAAATAGATGAGCTCGTCATAGACGGCGCGGTCGGTGCGCGTGCCGGCATCGAGCACCTGCATATAGAGCGTCCCCTCCTCGTTAAGCCTGTAGTATGGCGCGTTTTCACCCACCTCAAAGACTGAATCGGCAGGTATGGAGTTTATGACTCTATGATTTGCAAGGAAAGAGTTTACGGCATAGTTCTCATCATTTAGCAACTCGGCATAGCTCTTGCGTTTTGAGCAGGATGAGGACATCACCGCCGCAAAGAGAGGAAGCAGCAGTGCAGCGACAATGAGCAGGGATGATTTGTTTTTTATCATGACCTTCATGTGGAAGAGTGAGATTTCAGTGATCGGTTTATACTTTGTAGATTAAATTATTTTTCAATTACGGGAAGGTACTGCGCATAATCGGGAAGGACTTTGCGGAGGGTGTCGACAGCCTCACGCATGTGACCCTTGAACTCGCCGCCTGCAGCGTTGAGATGACCACCGCCGCCAAAATGCTCGGAACAAATTTTGTTGACCGGGAACTCTCCTTTTGAGCGCATGGAAACTTTAATAAAGCCGGGTTCCTGATGCATAAAGACTGAAACGGCTACCTCGGGGATAGTGAGTGGAACGTTGACAAGCCCCTCGGTGTCGCCCTTGACATAGTCATAGCGGGTAAGATCGTCGGCATTAAGGGTAATCAGGGCGGCGCGTCCGTTCATGAGTATCTCCATGCGGCTGTCGACAGCAAACCCGTTGAGACGAAGCTGACTCTGTGTCTTTATGTTAAGCCGCTCCCACAAACGCACCTTATTCACGCCAAGACGCAGAAGATCAGCGACTATCGTGTAAAGGTCGGGGTCGTTGGCGTTGTAGGAGAGATTACCGGTATCGGTCATTATGCCTGTCATGAGGCACATGGCTGTCTTCTTGTCGATTATAGGACGCAGGCCGAGCGCACAAATGACCTTAAAGAGCAATGCACAGGTCGATGACTCGGAGGATCGCGAGATGGTCACATCGGCAAACGCTTCAGGGTCGAGATGATGATCAATCAGGACTTTCTGCGCCTTTGCCCGGGCAATGAACGGCGCAAGGCGGTCGATGCGACTAAGAGCGTTGAAATCAAGGCAAAAGATCAATTCAGCCTTGCTGACAAGCGAGCGGCAGAAGTCTTCCTGAGAGGAGACGGCAACGATTTCCTTGCACCCCGGCAAGAAGCGGAGTGACCGCGGAGGAGAATCGGGGGTGACGATGTGGACGGCCTTGCCGAGCGTGGAGAGAATGTGCATCAAAGCAAGGGTCGATCCCACCGCATCGCCGTCGGGCTTGACATGACAAGTGATGACCACCGTATTGCATGTGTCGATAAGCTGCGCCAGTGTTCTGATCGATTTCTTGTCTATGTCGTTACCTATCATGAGTGTATTACTGTTGCCATTAGGAATATGCAAAGTTACAACATTTCAGTAGTTTTGCAAATGAAACCTTGAAAAGCGTGGTTAAGTGTGTGAAAGAACGGAGCTTTATGCGCCCGGAAAGCACGCCATGAGAAGAGGATGAGACGTGGAAAACCTGACAGAAGTCCATGCACATAACGGATGTAGGCTCCCTGAGAGGCAGCAAAACCACCGTCGGGCGCGTAGGGGCGCTCGCCTGATGATGGCGAGGGCTGAACGCAGATGCCAACAGGAATCATGTCGACCGCAAGACCGAGGCGCAGTGCGTCGGCAATGAAGAAGGCCTCCTCGGCCGCAGTGAAACGAGGTGCTCCCAATCCAAAATCAGGGCGGAACGTCAGCCGCCCCCTGACTGAGCGGGTGAGAAAAGCAATCTCAGAAGATGTGACCCAATAACCGCGTGGCAAGCGACAGCCAATCCTGACGGGGGAAGATGGGTAAGGCTTGTTTTTACCGACGATGCGGAACAGGGCAATGTCGGGTGGATTTTCCACATCGAAAACATGGCGCAGCCGGTCAAACGCATCGGGGAGAATCACCGTGTCGTCGTCGGCAAGCAGACTTATGTCGGCAACCGAAGCGGAAATGGCAATGTTGCGCGAAACACTCAATCCACATGATTCAGAAACGATTACGCTAATATCGGAACGCTGAAGCGCAGTAGGGATAATCGCGCTATGAGCCATGCCGGGCATCTGCCACACAACGATATAGCTCACGCCGGGAAGTGACGGGAGCGTCATCGAGGCAACACGGGCTATGCCGTCGAGGCCAATGGTGGATATGAGCAGGGAGACTGTGAGCAGACCGGTAGAGTGACGGGATCAGGAGATAAACTGGGGGCGGAAACGGTGTCCCTTGATTTTTTGCGGCTGTGTGGATGCAGAAAGCTGCTGCGCCGCCTCGGGAGTGAGCACAACGGTAGAGAAGCGGTCATCGACTTCGATGCGGCCTACATCGGCACCGTTGAGACCGGCCTGCTTGGTGAGAAAGCCGAGTATGTCGCCACGGGAAATTTTGTCGCGCTTGCCAAGATTGACAAGCAATGTGACAGGGAGCGAAGTCGCGGGGGCAATCCCCTCGGAGTGCGGTGGCGCCCAGACGCGGTCGGCATCCATGAACTCGGGTCGGTCATCTTTGTCGGACAGGATCGTGTAGACTTTGCCGGAAGCTCCGGCGCGGGCGGTGCGTCCGTTGCGATGCGTCCACGCCTCGGGCGACACCGGGACATGGTAGTGGATCACAGCGTCAATGTCGGGAATATCCAGCCCGCGTGCGGCAAGGTCGGTGGCCGACAAGATTGGAGTGGTGCCGTTGCGGAGGAGCGACACGGCCAGCTGACGATCCTGCTGCTCCATGCCGCCGTGGTA
>CAYSKE010000025.1:14419-17530 GCA_964431465.1 uncultured Muribaculaceae bacterium
GGTTGAGAGAGGGAAATCCCGTGAGGGATAATATCTGTTTCTTTATGGCGGAAGAGTCTGGCATATATCAAATTAGCTTTATTAGAATCATATTTTCACCTGAGCCGGGCCATGATTTTTTTACAAATTTAGCCTAACTCAAAAATAAGAACCGCCAAGCCTTGTTAATAGTTGTTAACACACGCATCAAAACCTTACCCGAATAGCCAAATAAGCGTAAAAGTTTGCCAGCGTGAATATTGCTCACTTTAAGACATAATGTGCAATAGGTTAAGAAAGTGTTAAAAGGTGTGTAACTCAAAAAATAAATCCTTAGTTTTGCATTAGAGTAAAGGGTGTAGCATAGAATTGCGGCACCGACTTCAAAGCAGAAAAGGAACTATTATGGCAAAAGTATATGGGGCGGTCGAGATAGACCGCGAGCGTTGCAAGGGTTGCAGCCTTTGTGTGGTTGCCTGTCCGTGTGACGTGTTGGCACTCCAGACCCGTGAAGTAAATGACCGGGGCTATCTCTATGCCTATGCCAAGAATCAGGGGGCATGCATCGGATGTGCGGCATGTTCGGCAGTGTGTCCGGACGCCTGCATTGAAGTGTACCGGGTGATCGACCGCGGTGAAATGCCCAAATGAACAAGACAGAGCACGCGCATGAGTAATAACGGAACAAAAGGAGATGTAGTGCTGATGAAAGGCAATGAGGCAATCGCCCATGCCGCAGTGCGCTACGGATGCGACGGATATTTCGGCTATCCCATCACCCCGCAGAGCGAGGTGCTTGAGACCCTTGAGGCACTGATGCCGTGGGAGACCACCGGAATGGTTGTGCTTCAAGCAGAAAGCGAGCTTGCATCGATCAACATGGTGTATGCCGGCGCAGCTACCGGCAAAGCGGTGTTCACTTCATCGAGCAGCCCCGGCATCTCGCTGATGCAGGAGGGCATATCGTATATCGCAGCGGGTGAGCTGCCGGCACTGATCGTGAACGTGATGCGCGGCGGCCCGGGACTCGGCACAATACACCCGTCGCAGAGCGACTATTTCCAAGCAACCAAAGGTGGAGGCCACGGTGACTATCACCTGATCGTGCTTGCACCGAAGTCGGTGCAGGAGATGGCCGACTTCGTGGGTCTCGGCTTTGACCTCGCGTTCAAGTACCGCACTCCGGCGATGATACTTGTCGACGGCATGGTGGGGCAGATGATGGAGAAGGTGGTGCTTCCGCCACAACGCGCACGCCGCACCGACGAGGAGGTGCTCCAACAATGCCCGTGGGCTGCTACCGGCGACGCCGACAAGCGCGGTCACAACAATATCATCACCACGCTCGAGCTTGACTCGCACGTGATGGAGAAGAACAACGAGCGTTTTCAGGAGACTTACCGCCGCATCGAGGAGAACGAAGTGCGCTTCGAGGAATACATGACCGAAGATGCCGAATGGCTGATCGTGGCTTTCGGGTCGATGGCACGCATAAGCCAAGCTGCGCTGCACACCGCCCGCGAAGCGGGAATAAAAGTGGGACTTCTGCGCCCGATCACGCTGTGGCCGTTCCCCTACGGCAGAATCAGCGAACTTTCACGCCAAGTGAAGGGAATACTTGTGCCGGAAATGAATGCCGGACAAATGATCGAGGATGTGCGCCTGGCTACCGAAGGGCGCGTGCCGGTGAAACACTGCGGCAGAATGGGTGGAATCATCCCGAGCCCGTCGGAAGTGCTCACAGCCCTTAACTCTCTAATTGAAGTGAAGTGATGAATCGCGAAGATATAGTCAAACCGGAGAATAAGGTCATTTCGCGTCCACGTCTGCTTAACGACAACGTGATGCATTATTGCCCCGGCTGCGGCCACGGAGTGGTGCACAAACTTGTCGCCGAGGTTATCGACGAGATGGGACTTGACAAGACGGGGGCGGTGGCAATCGCTCCGGTGGGTTGCGCAGTGTTTGCTTACAACTACATAGAT
The DNA here is from genome assembly GCA_964431465.1 of uncultured Muribaculaceae bacterium. Taxonomy (GTDB): domain Bacteria; phylum Bacteroidota; class Bacteroidia; order Bacteroidales; family Muribaculaceae; genus JAFLTL01. Next base: position 16,384 of record CAYSKE010000025.1, read on the forward strand.
GTGGACTGGATCGAGGCTGCCCACGGGCGTGCTCCCGCTGTGGCAACGGCCGTAAAACGCCTGTGGCCCAAGAAGCTGGTGTTCACATATCAGGGTGACGGCGATCTGTCGGCAATCGGCACGGGGGAGGCAATCCATGCCGCCAACCGCGGTGAAAATATCGCCATAATATTCATAAACAACGGCATATACGGCATGACCGGCGGGCAGATGTCGCCTACCACGCTCGAGGGGATGAAAACTTCGACAACCCCCTACGGGCGCAGAGTGGATCTGAACGGTTATCCGCTCGCAATCACCGATATTTTCGCTCAGCTTGACGGAACATGCTATGTGACGCGCCAGGCAGTGAACGATGCCGCCGCCGTGCGGAAGACGAAAAACGCTATCAAAAAGGCGTTTCAGAATTCGATGGATGGTCTTGGAACGTCGGTTGTCGAGGTTGTGAGCCAGTGCAACTCGGGATGGAAGATGTCGCCCGTAAAGTCGAATGAGTGGCTGGTAGAACACATGGAGGCAAAATACCCGCTCGGGGATCTCAAAAATAACACGCCGAAGAAATGAAAGAGGAAATAATCATGGCAGGTTTCGGCGGACAAGGAGTCCTGTCGATGGGTAAAATCTTAGCTTATGCCGCCCTGCTTGACGGCAAGGAGGTGGCGTGGATGCCGTCGTATGGCCCTGAACAACGTGGCGGTACGGCCAATGTGACCGTGATACTGTCGGATAAGGAGATCAGTTCACCGATACTTGATGAGTATGACACGGCGGTGATACTCAACCAACAGAGTCTTGACAAGTTTGAGAAGGCGGTGAAACCGGGTGGAACGCTGATCTATGACCCTTACGGGATCCACCACAAGCCGACGCGCACCGACATCAACATCGTGCCGGTGAACGCTATGGAGGCGACTTTTGAATTGGGTAACCCGAAGACCTACAACATGCTGCTCTTGGGCGCGCTGATAAAAGCCCGAGGGATCGTGAGCGTTGAGGATGTGATGAAGGGGCTGAAAAAGACGCTGCCTGAACGACACCACCATCTGCTTCCTGCCAATGAGACGGCAATACGCCGCGGCATGGAGCTGGTTGGATAAACGGAACATGAATGACCTCGATTGCGGGGTCATTTTTTTTGTGGGGAGGA
>CAYSKE010000026.1:0-17491 GCA_964431465.1 uncultured Muribaculaceae bacterium
CCATTTTGCGTGTAGGGGTTGCGATTTCATTGCCGCTCCCCTTCGTGCCGCCATACTCCGACACCCACGCCCGGTAAAGATATATCCCCCGCTGCACGCGCGCTCCCCCCATGTCGTTGAGGTTCCACTCAACGGGGCTTGAAGTGAACATATCGCTCCGCCCGGTAGAGGTGTTGATCCACACCGGACGCCCGAGCAGATCATAGACCGCGACGGTGACGCGCAGCGTAGCGTCGGGACGGTCATGCACAAGATAGAAACGCGCCGTCGAAGTCGCCGGAGTCGCCGAGGTGTAGATATCGTAAACTGTAAGCGGCGACGAAGAGTCCACAAAAAATTCCACAGTAGCGGTCGTAGAGTTCCCGCCGGTGTCCCACACACGGAGCGTGAGCGTGTGGAAGCCATCGGTCAGTTCAGGCAAGGGATAGGCTATCGTGCCTGACGAGACAGTGGAGGGAGTGTAGTATGACGACACATCGCTGCACACAATCGCCCCGTTGTCGATCGACAGCATCATCGACTGCCCCACACCGGCAAGAGAGAGGTTGAGCACATGATCGTCGGAAAGCTCGGCGATGAGCATGGGAGCGGCATTTACCGTACCGCCCGACTTAAAGCCGGGGTGATTCAGATAAAGTTTTTCAATCGACGGCGCCACTGTATCAGGCTCCACATCGGCGTCAGCTCCATACACATAAAAGTCACGGAATCTTCCGGCAGCACGCGTTCCATCGGTTGCCTCTGCCGTCAGCAGCAGGGTGGCTTCGCGATAATTGTCGGCCACACTCGCCGGCATCGCGATTTTCATACTGAACAGTCCGTCAGCCACAGTGTCCTTTCCGGCAAAAAGCCTGAGCCCGTGGCGGTCGAAAGTGAACCGCGATCCCCCACGCCCCTCGGTCACCACACTCCGGTCAGCGTCATAGAGCGTTTCCGAGAGATGTCCGTTGAACGACTGCGCCAAAGCCCCACCGGCATCCACGACGTGTCCGGTCACAACCACATCCTGCCGCGCCTGAAGCACCGGGGGCTCAGCCGCATTCACACTCTTACCCGCAATCGAGTCAACGACAACACTATACCCGGCAAACGGCAGACGCATTGCCGGATCGCTCAAAAGCACATACCTCAATTTGTTGGAGTCGCCGGGAAGCCGGTTTTTAGCCCGACGCATCACCTCACCCACAGGCATGGGGAGGCCGTCGGTGTCGCGCGCCCCAATCTCCTCGCCTATAAGCTGTGAGAAACGGCGGTTCTGGGCTATGTAGACCGGACGTGTCGCCGAGATAGCCCCGATCACTCCTCCCCCCTTTGTCGCGGCAAGCATCTCTGCTCCCGACACAGCATCGGCATCCCAGCGCATGAAATTGCACGTGGCGGCATAGATAAACGGCAGACGCCGCAGATAGAGCGCGCCGATATCGGAGTACTTCATTATCCCCTCTCCGCTGAGTGCTGTAGTGCTTGCATGACCGAGATACGACACCCACGCCACCCCATCGTCGAGAGCATGATAAAACTCCTCGCGGGCATCGGTCGCCTCGCCGCCGGTCAGGGGATAGGCATCGAGATAAATCTTGTCGATCAGCAACTGCGAGCCAAGTTCACCCGACGCGATGCTCTCGCAATGATCCTCGGCCTGACGCATGTGCGTACAATCGTCATCATCATCGGCAATCACTACAGCACGCTGCCGCCACTGTCCTTGCGGCGGTGAGGTCTCGTAAGCTATAATCTTATCCACCACCGTCATAGCCTCAGCCAGAGAAGTCACCGGCAGACGCCCGACTGCCACCGAAAGAAGATCGGAACTATAGTCCGCTCCGGCTCCGTCGGCGAGCATCACAAGCTGGTCATCAGACGTGTATGACTGGTTATCATTAAGCCCGTGATCGGTTTGCCACAAAGGCATCGTTTCATAATCAAGAGCAGCCACGCCTTGGGTGAGCCGGCGATTGTCATAGCTCCCGCGCCCCATCAGCAGCACATACTTCAATCTATTGCCGTCAGCACCACGATCATAGAGCATTTTCAGCATCTTGCGTAACGCACCTGCATCCTTGCAGCCCGATGAAAATTCGTTGAACACATCATCCTGAACCACAACCTCTACATTCATGCCTGAAAAATCACGCCGATGCTGCGCCAGACGCGATGCCGCCTGCTGAAACTGCCGTGCCGTGAAGATAATCATATCCACGTCGCCAATGCCGTGAAGATTCTGATTTGCAACGTTCCCGACAGTCTTCGGAACCGGCAGCCCCTCAGTCTTTCCCATAGTGAAGGCCACATAGGTGCGACGGCCGTCGGCTGAGGCTGTAAAAGTAGCAGTGTCACCGCTCAGCAACATCGGCATCTCTTTGATTTCAAGCGGATCAGTCACATCCCAAATGATCGTTTGCGAGGTTGCCCCCGACAACGCCACCTCTTTTGCACCGGTAGTGAAAACTATTGCAGGAGAGTTCGCAAGACTGATCTTTCGGTCGTAATTCACCGCAACCCAGTCAAGCCATGCTCCACGCGCATTTCCCGGAGCTCCCGACAATGTTACCGAAACATTCAGGCTACCGCTTCCATCATGCGCGAAATCCTTAGTCCACCCTTCGGTCGCCACTCCATGATATTCGCTCCCGGCGGGTGTAGCCTCCGCCGGCACTGTCACCGACACATCTCCCGCCTCAATACTCCACGCCGATGAGGATGTCAGGTCGGTACACAACGAAGCCCCTATGCGCACCATGCCGCCAGGGACAGCACCCGGCAGACTGAATGTGAACCGGCGCGAAGGAGTGAAGCGCATATCTTCACCAACCATGTAGTGCCCGGTATTTCCCGGTGACACCAAGTCGGTCTCATGTTGCACGCACTCTACAAAGCTATCGGAAGGGTCTGCGGCACCGGGTTGACCCGATTTCTCTATCGACCGTTGCGGTAAAGCTACGCAATCCGAAAGGAAATAGAACCCGTCGCTACTGAACGTATTGCATTTCATCACCGCCGCGCCATTCGCATCCTCAGTGCGTTCTGCCACTCCAACGGCAAAGAAATAAATTCCTGCAGGATCATTGATCGACTGGATGCGTGGCAGGTCATCGACATAACCCGATGCGTCGAGCACTTCGGGAAGTCGCCGACCGCCGTATCCGTACACCCCTACCTGCGTCGGATCACTGAACCCCATAGCTTTGAGAGCCGATGCCGGGATGAAATGAATACCGTCGTCTTTCACCGACACCTTTACCCAACGCCCCTCTGCCAGAACGGATTTCATGGCATAGCTGTCGGGAGAAAAAGCCATTAGATCAGTCGTCCGCATAGCCAACGCTACAAGGAGACACAAAACAGACAGCCTGAACATGAATTGGCGGGGAAATCGCATCGTGCTATAAATAACGTCGGTAACCGCTGATTTATTGCCTACGTTCAGTCCGTCTCATGGTGAATAAAAGCGGGATCGACAGCCTCAGGCACCTCGGCGTTAAAGTTCTTGCCTAGTGAGACATGAATACCTGCACCCACAAGCTGACGTGCCGTGGCAGCTTTGCCCCGGAAACCGTGAATAATCCAAGGCACTTCACGCCCATACTCCTTCCGTAGTGCAAGCACGCGATCGGTCGCCCCAACGACATGAAGCACAACCGGCAGCCCGAGGGTCTGCGCCATGTCAAGCTGGGGGCGCAAGACCGCCTCCTGAACGTCCAATGCCGGTCCGCGCCGGAGGTCAAGCCCACACTCCCCTATTCCCACGCAGAAAGGAGAGCGGAGCATCTCACTGAGCTTCGTCCAGTCGGCCGGCTTGTCGGCATTCCACGGATGCACCCCTGCTGTGAAGTATTGCCCCGTGGTCAACCGCGTCATATCATCAGGATCAGTGACGTCCACTGACAGCACACGCCCTTCTCCGGGCGTGTGGCTGTGAATGTCGTTGAAATCAAAAATTGTCATAATCCCGCAGCAAGTACCTGCCAGAGCGGTTCATGAGGGATAGGAGCCTGCAACCTGATATGCTCGCCGCTCACCGGATGCACAAAGTCGAGCTTCCATGCCATGAGCGAGATAGAACCGTCGGGGTTACTGCGCTTGTCGCCATATTTGAGGTCGCCGCGTATAGGGCATCCCATCGATGAGAGCTGAACGCGTATCTGGTGCTTGCGCCCCGTGAGCAACTCGACTTCAAGCAGGCTGTAGCGGTCGGTCGACGAGACATGCCGGTAGCGCAGACGCGCCTCCTTTGCCCCCGGCTTCGGCGACACGGATGCGTAGCTCTTGTTGGTGCGCGCATCTGAGCGGATGTAGTGATGCAACTCGCCCGAAGTGGCGGGAGGGGTGCCGCGTGTCACGGCAAGATATGTCTTGTGTATCTTCCCCTCGCGCAGCATGTCGTTGAGACGCGTGAGGGCTTTTGATGTTTTAGCGAAGATCACAAGGCCGCCCACCGGCCTGTCAAGCCGGTGCACCACTCCGAGAAACACGTTGCCCGGCTTGGCATACTTCTCTTTCAGCCACTCTTTCAGAGTCTCGCTGAGAGGCTTGTCGCCGGTCTTGTCACCCTGCACTATCTCGCCGGGCTCTTTGTTGACAACGAGGATGTGGTTATCCTCATAAACCACCTTCATTATCTCAGTTTTTACGACCTGAAAGCATATCATCCATTGCTGCGGCTGCCCGACGCCCGTCGCCCATAGCCAAAATCACGGTAGCTCCGCCACGCACGATGTCGCCGCCGGCATACAGTACCGGAATCGACGACTGAAGTGTGTCATCGTTGACCGCAATCGTGCCGCGTCGCGTCACCTCCAGCCCGTCGATGGCCGACGGTACAAGTGGATTGGGCGACACACCCACGCTCACTATCACGAGATCGACGGGAACCTCCTCAATCGCTCCCTCGACCGGAACGGGGCTGCGGCGTCCCGAGGCATCGGGTTCGCCAAGCTCCATGCGTTGCAGGCGCATCGCACGCACTCTGCCATTCTCATCGGCAAGATATTCAACCGGATTATGCAGCGTGAGGAATTTCACGCCCTCCTCCTTGGCATGATGCACCTCCTCGACACGTGCGGGCATCTCAGCTTCGCTGCGCCGATAGATGATCGAGGCCTCCTCTGCTCCCATGCGCAGTGCTGTGCGCACCGAGTCCATCGCGGTGTTACCGCCACCAATCACCGCCACACGGCGTCCACGCAGTACGGGAGTGGCGTAGCCCTCACGCCCGGCACCCATGAGATTAATGCGGGTGAGGTATTCGTTGGACGACAACACGCCTATCAGGTTTTCTCCGGGAATACCCATAAAACGTGGTAATCCCGCTCCCGAAGCGACAAACATCGCCTCAAAGCCCATCGACATGAGATCGTCGAAACTATATGTCTTGCCGACAATTACATCGGCCTCAAATCTCACACCGGCTGCGCGGAGCGAGTCTATCTCATTCTCGACCACACTGTTGGGCAAACGGAATTCAGGTATGCCATATTTGAGCACTCCACCGATTTCATGCAGTGCCTCAAAAACGGTTATCTCATAACCGCGACGCGACATTTCTCCGGCAAACGACAATCCGGCCGGTCCCGAACCGACAACAGCGATCTTCCTGCCGTGGGATGCAAGCTGCGCGGGTGAGGCGCTTTCGCCACTCATGCGCTCGCTGTCGGCGGCAAAACGCTCGAGCCAACCGATAGCAACCGCCGGTTTCTTCATCTTGTTGTAGATGCACTTGCTCTCACACTGCTTCTCCTGCGGGCACACACGGCCACACACCGCAGGGAGCGCACTGGTTTCTTTCAGTGTCATCGCAGCCTGGCAGAAGTCGCCACGTTCTATATTCTTGATAAAACCGGGTATATTGATTCCTACGGGGCAACCTGTCACACATCCCGGATCAGGACAGTCGAGGCATCGCGTAGCCTCCAGAACGGCCTGCTCCTCGCTCAAACCCTGATTCACTTCGGCCTGCATCGTGGTGATGCGGTAGGCAGGATCAAGCTGCGGCATGGTGGCGCGGGGGATGGCAGTGCGCTCTTTAGCACTCTTCTCCTGACGAAGCTGCTCGCGCCAGACGGCATCGCGGGGTGATATAGAGCCCGTCTGTGCCGATGAAGTATTCTCTTGCATAAAATCCTTAATTTCTGGGTTTATCATAAGCGCGCATGCGCAGCATCATCTCATCGAAGTCGACCTGATGGGCATCAAACTCAGGCCCATCGACACACACAAAGCGGGTTTTTCCGCCCACACTCACGCGGCAGGCACCACACATGCCTGTGCCGTCGACCATGATGGTGTTGAGCGAGCATATTGTCGGGACGTCGTACTTCTTGGTAAGCGCACTCACAAATTTCATCATTATGGCGGGTCCGATTGTCACGGCATGATCAACTTTCTCGCGCTGAATGACTTTCTCAACACCCTGTGTGACCAGTCCTTTCTCTCCGGCCGAGCCGTCGTCGGTCATAATGATGACCTCGTCGCTCCACTCCCTCACCTGATCCTCAAGGATTATGAGGGAGGCATTGCGGGCGGCGAGCACACTGATCACACGGTTGCCGGCCTGTTTCATAGCCTTGATGATAGGGAGAAGCGGAGCAACGCCCACACCACCTCCGGCACACACTACCGTACCGTAGTTGGCAATGTCGGTTGCGCGGCCCAGCGGCCCCACCACATCATGCAGGAAGTCGCCGGGATTCATGGCACATATAGCGCGTGTGCTGTCGCCCACTGCCTGAATGACAAGGGTGATCGTGCCTTTGACCGGATCGGCGTCGGCGATAGTGAGAGGGATGCGCTCGCCACGGGCATTGTCGATGACGATGACAAAATGCCCCGGTTTGCGTGAGCGCGCTATAGCCGGTGCCTCGACCACCAGTTTCACGACCTTTTCAGAAAAGTACTGTTTATCAAGAATCTTATTCATAGGTTTTAGCTACGGGAAAAACGGCCGGAGTCGGAGCCGTCGATATGCAAATATAGCAAATATCTTCAGTTTAAGCACCGATAGGATGCAATAGAGATTCGCCACGGTTAATTTTAGTTAAATTCAATGCAGGAAGTACCCTCTGAATGGTTATATTTGCAGAACTAAGAAAAAACAAAATATGGAAACTACACGACAAGCAAAAATATCACGCCTGCTCCAGAAAGAGCTGAGCGAAATTTTCAGAAAACAGACAGCAAAGACACGCGGCAGCATCGTGACCGTGACAACCGTGAGAGTATCGCCTGACCTGAGTGTGGCAAAGGCCTACATCTCGGTGTTCCCGTCCGACAAAAGCGAGGCAGTGCTCGAGAGTGTGCGCAAGAGCGCGCAGACGATCCGCTACGAGCTTGCAAAAATCGTAAGATTCCAGCTTCGCAAGACTCCCGAACTGTCGTTCTTCCTCGATGACTCGATGGACTACATCGAAAACATCGATTCATTGCTCGGCAAGAGCAAGGAGACAGCGGGCGAGCCGGAGGAAACCACCCCTGCCGAGCCTGAAAAGTGAAGCCGCGGCTCCCACTGGAGCTACGCATAGCATGGAGATACCTTTTCTCCAAAAAGCGTCACGCTGCCGTCAATCTCATTTCTTCGATATCTGTCGCCGGAGTCGCAGTGGCTTCGGCGGTGGTTGTCATTGCCCTGTCGGTATTCAACGGATTTATTAAACTGGCCGAGAGCCGGTTTTCGCGGTTGAGCGCCCCGATAGAGATAAGCGCGACCGACGGACGCCAATTCGCCGCCGACTCGCTCCTCGACGTGCTCGACGCGCTGCCTGAGACGGGATTATCGTTGCCGGTGCTGAAATCCAAAGCCTATGCCGATACCGACGAGGGGCAGCTCGCCGTCAACGTCATCGGTGTGGATCGGGCGTGGATGGATGCCTCGGGAGCGTCGCAGACCGTGATCGACGGCTCGGAGATTGTGGCCGACACACTCGGCTCGACCCTCGGAGTGGTTTCGGTGGGCGTGGCAATGCAGACCGGAGCCCGTCCGGCCGACATGCTCAGGCTTATCGTGCCTAAAAACCGCCCGCGCCTCAATCCCGGCAACATCATGGGCAACTTCCGCTCCGACACCATAGTGGTGGCAGGAGTGAGCCGCACCGGGGAGGAGAAGCTCGACGCCGCAATGGTAGTCATCCCTATTGGCCGGTTGCGTGAGTTGCTGTCGGCAAGCGGGAATGCCGCAACTCATATCGACGTCTATCCGGCCGGCCAGGATATAACTACCCGGCAGCTGCTTGCGGCTGTTGAAAAGAGTCTTCCCGAGGGATTCAGGGCACTCACTGTGGCAGAGCAGAATGCCGAATCGTTCCGCATGATCGAGATCGAGAAATGGGTGACATTCGTTCTACTCTCTTTTATTCTGATTATAGCCTCTTTCAATATCCTCTCGACTCTTGTCATGCTCATGATAGAGAAGCAGGACAACATGCATGTGCTCAGATCAATGGGGATGCCCGACAGAAAGATAGGCAATATTTTTGTGTGGGAAGGGGTGCTTGTGTCGGGAGCCGGATGCATTGCCGGTGCCCTTGCAGGTATTGTGCTCGTGTGCTGCCAGATGCAGTGGGGATGGGTGAAGCTGTCGGCAGCCGGTATCGATCCGTCGATGCTCTCTATCACCACTTATCCTGTGGCCTTGAGCGCACAGGATCTTACCGCAGTGATTATTTTAGCTGCAATCACTTCATTTCTTGCATCTTCAGTCGCAGTTGTCGTCGGACGAAAAAATTTTTGATTTTTTTGTAACCGTTTTTCAGCAAGCTGCGTCTAAGGAATAAACCAAACAACAAAAGCCAAATCCACCACACATGAAAAAATTTATAACCGCCATTGCCCCAGGCCTGCTGCTACTGGCAGCCTCTGCGCTCCCCACTTCCTGCATCACTATCCCCGACAACATTGATTCCGAGGAACTCGAGTCGAAGATATATGAGGTTCAGGCGAAAGCCATCGACCAGATCCATGAGGCTCTTGATCAACCGCTTCTCGTGGTTTCGCAGACAGGCGACACTGTTGTAGCCTATATGCCCGACTCAGTGGCCGAAGGCGTTGCAGTGCGTAAAATCACAGTGCATGTCGATGAAGCAAGAGAAGACATACGCCCTTATCTCGTAGATAAGCAAAGACAGGTGCTTATGGCGATTTCCGCAATAGTAATCCCCTGCGTCATGGTGCTTCTTATCGCTGCGGCTATCATGATATTTATCTTTGTGCGCAACCGCAACCGCAATGCACTTATCGAGAAAGCGATCGAAAACGGCTACGAGCTCCCCGAGAGTTTCTATTCCGGCCAGAACACCACCCGCGTCATCTACCAGAACGCCCCCACACAGCCTGAGCAGGGCACGGCTGAGAACGCCGGACAACCGACACCTCCGATCGGCTCAGCCCCCTACTTCATGCCGCCGATTCCCCCGACACCGCCCACCAACTCAAAAAATCTTCAGAGTGGCATCAAGCTCGCAGTGATCGGATTCTGCATCCTGATCTTCTTCCTTATCGTCGAATCTCCATCTGTAGCGATACTCGCCGGCGGAATTCCCCTGCTTCTCGGCATCGGACGCATCGCCTCGTGGTACTACCTGGATAAGAACCGTTAATCCGTTCCGAGCCACCAACCTGACCAACGTCATCACATCACGCCAACCACCTCCTGAGAAATGCTTTCAACAGTAGAAGAGCTGAAACTGATTGCCCGATGCATCGCGACCGACGACCGCGATGCATTCGGTCGACTGGTGGACGCATATCAGGATTCTCTGAGGCGGTATCTGCTCAATCTCACGTTGGGAGATGCGTGCCTGACCGATGATCTGGCTCAGGAAACATTCATAAAGGCATGGTCGTCGATACGCTCGTTCAAGGGACTCGCCAAGTTCCGAACATGGCTTTTCCGCATAGCATGGAACGAATACATCAGCTACCGCCGCCGTGAGCGTCCTACGGCCGATCTCGACACTCCGGGCGCCGACGTGGCCGACGCCGATATCCACTCGGCTACCGAGGCGAGCATGGATGTGCAGGTGGCACTCAAAGCCCTCTCCCCCAAGGAACGCACCGTTGTGCTTCTGTTTTATCTCGAAGAGATGCCGGTGAAAAAAGTGGTGGAAATCACCGGAATCCCCGAGGGAACCGTGAAAGTCTATCTGAAGCGTGCCCGCGAAAAAATGGCAGCCGCTCTCTCCAATTAAAAATTATTTGCTATCTTCAACCCCATGATGGATAAACAAGACAAAGAAATAGCCCGTCTGCTTCAACAGGAACTCCCCGCAGCGGGTAAAGATCCATGGTTCACGCGCAGGGTTATGAACCGTCTGCCGCGTCAACAGCGGCGCATGTCGCCTGTTGAAGTGGCGTGCATCATCGCCGTGTGCCTGCTTCTTGTCGTAGCTTTTGTCATCGAAGGCACAATCATCATCAGCTCACAGCAGATTTTTGTGCGCGACATAGTGGTCATGTCGATGCTCACAATGATGTCGCTCGGTGTGGGCGGCTGGATCATCAGTCCATATCTCAAGAACTGATCCCTGCATCCAAGCCCACGCAGAGGGCTCGTCGGTCTCCCGAACCAAAGTTAAAGCATACTTTTAACATCGAAATATTGCACAGAAAGAAAAAACGTAATAATTTTGCGCAACTTTTGAGAGTTTTTCAACCAATAAGGTCATTTTTTAATTATTTACTAAGATGAAAAAGATGTTTTATGCGGTTGCAGTAATTGCAGCCATGACAGTATGCTCATGTGGCAACAAAGCTCAGACCACCGAAACCGATGTTGTTGAAGGCGAGGCTATTGAGATCATGACCATTGACAGCACATGCTGCAAGGAGAAAAGTGCTTGCTGCGGCGACAGCACGGCATGCAGCGGCGACAGCTGCGCTTCGGCCACTCCCTGTGCAAAGTGCCAGAAGGCTGCTGAATAATCAGCTCAATACACACATAATTAATGAGGCGCGGTTTTCGTCTAAGCGAACCGCGCCTCTGTCGTAATCCAATGTAAATAAAATGCAATTACTTCGATGATGAAGCAGAATTGCCACGCTCGGCTTTTGCGCCGGGTTTGTTAGCTGCCATGTCGCGGTTTCCGCGTTTGCCGGCAACTTTGTTTTCAAGCATCTTCACATACTGGTCGGGAGTAAGGATAGTCTTGAGCTTGGCAAGATACTCCTGCTGACGCTTCTCGCGCCCTTCGTGATTCTGACGGGCTGCATCGGCCTTCTGAGCCTTAGCGCTCTCACGGGCAGCCTTGTCGGCCTCAGCCTGCTGCTTGTTGAGCTCCTCGATTGCAGTGATCTGCTGCTGGGTGAGGTTGAGATCCTTCATCTCGGTGATATCGGCAAAGCCCTTTCCGGGACCTTTGCGGTCACCCTTGCGGTCCTTGTCGCCACGCTTCTTCTCACCTTGTTTCTTACCTCCCTGACGGTCACATCCGCCACAGCCGTCCTTCTGGCACTGCTCCTGCTTGGGAGCGGTCTTCTGATCGGACGAAGGGTTCTGGGCAAAAGCCTGAGAGCCGAGAGTGGTTGCAATCGTAATTGCGGCAATAAGAATTGATTTCTTCATAAGATTGTGTGTGTTGATTAAATTAAGATGTAATATTTTTCTAAGGTGATCGGGACTCTTATCCGCGTCACTGATACTAAGACGCCGGGGTTAGTCCAAAGTTTAATCCCCGAGCGGCACTTTAACTCATATTGTCCTGATACAACCAATTTTGACATAAAAGATGTTAACCTAAAGCCACGCAACGGTAGCATAGGATATTGCGCAATCAATGAGGAATCAATAACTTTGCAATGCTTCAAAACCTGCGGCATGATCCCGCCGCCCTCACACTCACCGGATGATGAAAAATTTTAAGCCGTCAGTCGATCTGCACACCCACACCATAGTTTCAGGCCACGCCTACAGTTCACTTCAGGAAATGGCACGCGCCGCCGCCGACATGGGGATAGAGATTCTCGGAGTCACCGAGCATGGCCCCGCCATACCGGGCACATGCGGCCGGCTGTATTTCAAAAACATGATTGTGATACCGCGCGAGATGTACGGTGTGAAGTTGCTTCTCGGTGCCGAGCTCAACATACTCAATTACCGCGGTGAGCTCGATGCCGACGACGCCCTGATGGATATGCTCGACCTGCGCATCGCCGGCATACACTCGGTGTGCTGGGAAAGTGGAGCCCGCAGCCAGAACACCGAAGGGGTGGCGCGGGTGATAAGCGATCCACGCATCCACATAATCTCGCATCCGGCCGACGGCTCAGCCGATCTCGACTTCGAGGAGCTTGTGAAAGTGGCCAAGGACGCCCACACGCTGTTGGAAATAAACTCCCACTCGCTGCATCCGGCACGCCACAAAACAATAGCACGCCCCAACAACATAGAGTTGCTGAGGCAGTGCAAAAAGCATGATATGCCGGTGATACTCGGCAGCGACGCCCACATCAGCTTTCAGATCGCCGACTACAGCAACGTGTTGCCTCTGCTCGACGAGACCGATTTTCCGCAGGAGCTTGTGCTCAACGACAAGCCCTCGCAACTGATAGAATATCTCGGGCTGAAAGTTTAAGAGCTGACCGCGCTACTTGTCGACGCGCAGGAAGTTGCCCATCGAGTCAAAGTCGAGGTCAACACCATTGGTAAGGTCGATCTCATAGCCCGATGCCGACTTGGAAATCTCGTTGATACCGGCGGCAGGATAGTTTGTAGCGATATAGAGTGCGATTGACTCAGGCACAAGCCCGTCGGGCACGGTCTGGTTGGCAGGAGCATCCACATCGGTCCACTCACCGGCGGCATTGAAAGTCACCTCGTGGCCGTTGGAAAGGCGCACATCATACTCATCCTGACGGTCGTCCTTATCGCGCGTAACCGACACAATGGTCACGCCACTATAGTGCGTACCGATAAAAACCTGAGCGTTTTCGGGAAGTTTGGCCGCGTTTATCGGCTCATCCTTGTCATCGTCAGAGCAGCTCCACATGGCCACTGCCATCACAGCCACAACAAAAGCGGCCAGATACCTGAATGTGTTTTTCATCTTCAATTTTGTTTATAAATTAATATCTAACTGAACAACACGCCACAAAATCTATTGTTCATAACCATTCCACTCGCTACGGACGCGCCATGGCGCGTCCCCACACTGATAATCAGCGTCTTGATTATTCGACCACCACTTACCCCCCCCCTCAAAAAAAACGAGGTCAGGCGACGCGGCCCGACCTCTTGATGCTTTTATAGTGCGGGCAACAAGACTAAAATTGTTGCCGACACTTTGAAAGCAAATATAGCTCCTTTTTCCGATCCTGCAAACATTTCCAGCAAAAAAGAATGAGAATATTTTTCTTTAACATGAAAGGAGTTGTATAATTTGTTATAATATTGTAGATTCGCATATTAAAACTTCAAGTTATGGCAATGACAATTAAGACAACTCCTGAACTTTGGGGTGAGGATGCTCGGAGCTTCATGGAAGAAGCGGAGCGCAATAGCGAATTGCCGACTCCAAAACTCACCGAAGCTCAGCACAAGATCGTCGCTACTATGTGGGAGAGCGTGAAAAATACCGTTTTTCCTCCACACAAGGATCAGGCACGTGGATAAATTTAATCTCATCGAGAAATCCTTTATGGTGCATTATACAAAAGAGGTTGCAAATTACTGCGACCCCTTTTGTTGTGGAGATAAGGATCTGGACGAGTTTTTCAAATACGATGTTTTTCTTTATGAGAAAGAGCTGTTGAGTCGGGCGTTTTGTTGGATTAATAAAGATAATCCACATGAAATTGTCGCTATCGCCACTCTCTCTTTTGACGGAATCAAGGTCAACGCTCTTGATAAATCCTCACGCAACTCGCTTCAACGTAAAATACCCTACAAAAAACATCATCGCAGTTATCCGGCAATACTTATCGGACGGTTGGGTGTCAACTCAAAATTTCAAGGACAAGGTTTGAATATAGGAACTCAACTTATGGATCTGCTGAAGCACTCTTTTGTTGATGAAAACAATAAAGCAGCTTGCCGATATATGCTTGTGGATGCTTACAATATCGAACGTACTCTGCACTATTATTTCAAAAATGGCTTCAAACCACTCTATAAGTCAATCGATAGCGAGAAAATATCATTTGGCATTCCAGATAATGAGGAACTGAAAAGCCGAATTTTATTCTTTGATTTGAAATCTATTGACAATTAGTACCTGACGTCGCCTGCTGTTTCAACGGAGGGGGAAGCCGCTGACGTGGCGGAGGATGGAGGCGACGGCGGGATAGGCGCGGTTTTTGTCGAGCAGCGCATGAAACTCACGCATCATCTCGGCCTCGCGCTCCGGCGAGACGTGGCGAAGCAGATAACGCACCACTTTCAGGCAGCCTGAGATGTTCATGTATTCTTCGGGTCGGCTCAACGCGGCAGGGCCTTTGCGGATGCGGTTGTAGGGGCGGAAATCAAACATCGGACAGCCGTGGGCACAGGCGTTGCGCAGGATTCTCACCAACTCGATATAATTCTGGAACACTTCGACATACCTCACTCCGAGGCGGCCGCAGATCGTCTGCTGCAGCTGCGTGTCGCGCAAGGCATTGAACAGCGTGATGTTCTCGCCGAGGGTCATGAGCTCGATGGTTTTCCACGCGGGTGCGTAACGGTCATTGGGCGACATGCGGTGATGACGCTTTATGGCCGGATTGTTGCGGAATGCACCGTTGTAGACTCTGCGGTCGAAGTCGGAGATGAACGACTTTGTCACGCAAGCGGGATTGACAAACCACCACGGGTCGTCGCGATAGAGCATCGAGCCTTCATAGGTGAGCACGGCACGGAAGTAGACCTCAATGCTGAAGATGTATTTCAGGAAAAGGTTGCGCAGCTCAAGGTCAAAATAATAGAGACGCACGGCATCCATAAACTCGATGCCGCGACGATAGCGGTGACTGGTGCGGTTGAAGTCGGGATAGGATTCCTCAAACGGAAAAAGATAGGTGCCCAACCTGTAAAATCCTATTACCGAGAGAAATTCGGCAGCGCGCACCTCGTCGGTAATCGCGAGGCCGCGGCTACGCATCAGTTCAAGCTGCTGATCTATTGAAATCGCCCGTTCAATCATGTAGTAAATATACATATTTTTGGCCGACTCGTCACAAAAGACGCCCAGAATGTGGACGCCAACAGATGACACACATGGTGACGCATGTAGCAAAACTTTACCGGGCGGCGAGGCGTTTATAGTAGCAGAATAAAAAAATACAAAATACTAAGCACTATGAAAAAACTTGAAGAAAAACTCGCCGAAAAAACGCCGTCGCTGGTAGCGTTTATACATGAGAACGAACAGGATGCAGCTGAAGTGAAGCATCTTGCCGAGGAATTGCAAGCCAAGTATGGCGAGAAGGCAAACGTGTTCTGCGTCGACAGTTCATTTAACCGCCCGGTAATCAGAAAGTACAACGTGAACGCTTATCCCACATGGATATTGTTTAAGGAGGGCGAGGAGCTTATGAGGGAAAGTGGTAAAAAGACTGTCACTCATCTATCGGAACTGATCGAGCGCGCTTTCTGACGCAGCAGCCACATCGACCGAAAGATAATAGAGCAGGCGGAGATGACGCATGAAGCGGACATCTTCGCCTGTTTCATTATGGGCTGGCAGCTCGCTCAAGAAGCGGCCATGCGGGCACGGAACTGAGTCGGGCTCATGCCTGTGACGCGCTTGAACATACGCGAGAAATGCTGCGGATACTGAAACCCTAAATCATAGGCGATAACGCTAACATCGTCGGTTGTAGCCGACAGGCGATGCTTGGCAAAGTCGATAATTCTCAGAGAAATGAGTTCCTGCGCGGTCTTTCCGGTTTCTTTCTTCACCATGTCGCCGAAGTAACCGGGAGTGAGATTGACAAGCTCGGCGAAGTAGTTGACCGACGGGATGCCGTCCTTGGCTTTCCCTGACTCGTAATATTCCTTCAAAGCTCCCTCAAACTTGTTGAGCACATCGGAGTTGACTTTGCGGCGTGTGATGAACTGGCGCTCATAGAAGCGGGTGAGGTAATCGAGAAGCACCTGAATGTTGCTTGCCACAATGTCGGCCGTGTGATTGTCGACCGGATGCTCTATCTCTGTTTTTATGCGCGACAGGCACTCAAGAAACAGGCGGCGCTCGTCGGCCGACAGATGCAACGCCTCACGCTGCGAGTAGTCGAAAAAGCTATAGGAGGAAATTTTTTCAGCCAGCGGAGTGCCATATATGAGATCGGGGTGAAACATCAGGCCGATCACGTCGGGTGCGATCTCATCTTCGATCATTTCCACTTCGATCAGGTGGCCGGGCGAAAAGCTCACGATCGTGCCTTCCTGATAGTCGTAGGTCTGCCGCCCATATTTCAGGGTGCAGTTCACTCCGTTTTTCAGGAACAGGGCATAAACGCCATAGTCCATCACCACATGATTTACCACACGCGTCGCTTGGCGGAGATCAATCACCGTCACGAGCGGATGCAGCGTTTCAAGGCCGTACAACTTGTTGTAGGCGTCTATCGAATCGAGTTTTACTGTCGTCAGTTTCATGCTGCAAAAATAGTGTTTTTTCTCCCGGAATGTAACCGATCTGCGATTAGGGTACACATTACCCGAATCGGGGTCGGCATAGCAGCCGAACGCGGCTTAACTTTACGGTCGGATAAACTACTGACAGATTATGCTCATCAGAATTAAGAACCTTGCAATTACGGCACTTGCTGTCTCGGCAGCCGCAATCAGCGCAAACTCTCAGGATATGAACAACAAGAACACCAACACTTCACTCGCTGCCGCAGAGCAGCTCAGCCTCACTCAGGAGTGGGACAAGGTTTTCCCGAAGAGCGATAAGGTGGATCACCGCAAGGTGACATTTGTCAACCGCTACGGCATCACTCTCGCCGCCGACATGTACACTCCGAAGGGGGCCGACGGGAAGCTGCCGGCAATAGCCGTGAGCGGGCCGTTCGGCGCGGTGAAGGAGCAGTCGAGTGGTCTATATGCCCAGCAGCTTGCCGAGCGTGGCTTCCTCACGATCGCACTTGACCCCTCGTTTAC
Organism: uncultured Muribaculaceae bacterium; assembly: GCA_964431465.1. Taxonomy (GTDB): domain Bacteria; phylum Bacteroidota; class Bacteroidia; order Bacteroidales; family Muribaculaceae; genus JAFLTL01. The sequence goes on from CAYSKE010000026.1 coordinate 17,069, forward strand.
GGGCGAGAGCGGCGGCACGCCGCGCCGCGTGGCGTCGCCCGACATAAATGTGGAGGACTTCTCTGCCGCCGTCGATTTCCTGTCGGTTCAGCCCGATGTCGATGCCGGGCGTATAGGCATACTCGGTATATGCGGCTGGGGCGGTATCGCAATTCAGGCCGCTATTAACGACCCGCGCATCAAGGCCACCGTAGCGTCGACGATGTACGACATGACACGTGTGAGTGCCAACGGCTATTTCGATGCCGACAATTCGGCCGAGAAGCGCAACGCCGCCCGCGCGGCACTCGCACGGCAGCGCACCGAGGATTACCGCAACGGCCGTTATGAGCGCGCCGGAGGTGTGGTGGATCCGCTCCCCGATGATGTGCCGCAGTTTGTGAAAGACTATCACGCCTACTACAAGACACCGCGCGGCTACCA
>CAYSKE010000027.1:0-10707 GCA_964431465.1 uncultured Muribaculaceae bacterium
GGGGGGCGGGGGGGGGGGGGGGGGGGGGGGTTGGGGGGCGGGGGGGGGGGGGGGGGGGGGGGGGAGAGGGGGGGGGGAGATGCACCATGAGTGGTGGAGAGAGCTCGGAGCAATCGGAGGGGGCGGGGACGCAAAAGTGTTGGAGAGTAGTATTTTGTTTGGGTTGGAGACGGCGGTGGCTTCGCTTAGGGCGGGGGGGAGTCAGGAGCTGTGGCCGTCGGCTTTCACACGGGGGGAGATGGCGATTCCGATCAACGGGCTTGTGTGGATGGGGGATTTCAGGAAGATGCGGGAACGGATCAAGGGGAAGTTGGCTGAGGGATTCGGTTGCGTGAAGCTGAAAATCGGCGGTATCGACTTTGAGGATGAGGTGGCTCTGCTGCGTATGATCAGAAGGGAGTATGGACGGAGCGATCTTGAACTGAGGCTGGATGCCAACGGGTCGTTCACGCCGGAGAATGCTCTTGAACGGCTTGAGCGGCTTGCTGAATATGACATCCACTCGCTCGAACAGCCTATCAAGGCGGGGCAATGGGATAAGATGAGGGAAATCGCGGAAAGGAGTCCGATAGACATTGCCCTTGATGAGGAGCTGATAGGGACACGGAGCCGGGAGGAGAAGGTGGCTCTGCTGGATGCGATAAATCCGGCTTATGTGGTGCTGAAGCCGTCGCTGGCAGGTGGATTCGCTCACTCGCAGGAATGGATTGAGCTTGCGAAGGGGAGGGGTTGCGGCTGGTGGATCACTTCGGCTCTTGAATCGAACATAGGGCTGAACGCTCTGGCGCAGTTTGTGGCTCTGCAAAACCCGACAATGCCGCAGGGATTGGGCACGGGGGAACTGTATGTGGAGAATTTCCCGTCGCCGCTGGTGAGAAAAGGTGAAAATCTGTGGTATGACGCTAAGAGATAACGAGCAGAGGGAGTACGAGCGGTTTCACGCCGAGTGGAACGACGGCAAGGAGTGGATAGAGGCGCACACGTCGGGGTCGACGGGTAAGCCTAAAAGGATACTTCTGCCGAAAGGGGATATGGTGCTGTCGGCTCGCGCTACCAACAGCTTTTTCGGCATAAACAGCGCATCGCTGCTGGTGGTGCCGCTGTCGGCGAACTATATCGCCGGAAAAATGATGATGGTGAGAGCACTGGAGGCGGGATGCCGGCTATGGTGCGAAAAGGCGTCGAACCGGCCGCTTGCCGCGTCGATGGAGATGTGGGGGGATGGAGCGATTGATCTCGTGGCAATCGTGCCGAGCCAAATAGAGGGGCTGATGGCGTCGGAGCATTTCGGGAGGGTGAGGAATGTGATTGTGGGTGGAGCACCTATGTCGGACGCTCAGGAGCGGATGGCTGCGGAGAGCGGGGCGACGTTTTATGCGACCTACGGAATGACGGAGACGTGCAGCCATGTGGCTCTGAGACGATGCGGCGAGGCATGGTACAAGGGGCTGCCGGGGGTGAGGTTTGCGACGGATGATCGGGGGTGCCTGATCATAGAGCGGGAGGGGGTGAGCGATGCAACGCCGATCGTGACAAATGATATTGTGGAGCTAAGGAGCGAAGGTGAGTTCAGATGGGTGGGAAGAGCTGATAACGTGATAATAAGCGGTGGGCTGAAGGTGAGCCCTGAGGAGGTGGAACGGAAGATTGGTGGGGTGATCAAGCAGCCTTTCTATGTGGGGAAAGAGAGGGATGAGAAATGGGGGGAGCGGCCTGTGCTCTACATAGAGGGGGATGAGCCGATCGACGCGGAGATACTGAGAGAGAAGCTGAAAGAGTTGCTTGACAGACATGAGATGCCGGGGCGGATAGAGCGGGTGAAGGAGATAGCACGAACAGAAAACGGAAAGATAAAGCGATGAGTGAGAGCAGTAGCAACAAGTTGCGGATAGATATAGACGGGGTGCTGAAAAGCCGCGCGCCGGGTGTGCGGAAGTTTCTGCCGCGGTTTGCGGTGAGAGGTGTGGAGAAACTTATCTGCCAAGATAAGCTAAATGAGCTTCTTGAGGCGTGCGGGCACCTGAAGGATGCCGATTTCAGCCGTGCGGTACTGGATTATCTTAAAATCAAGCGCGTGGCACGCGGCGAGGAGAATCTGCCCAAAGAGGGGGAACCGCAACGTGTGATATATGTGAGCAATCATCCGCTTGGAGGTCTTGACGGAATGGCTCTTATAGATTATCTGAGCCGGAAATCGCCGACAGGAAGGGTGAAGTTTGTGGTGAATGATCTCCTGCTTGCGGTGGAGCCGCTGCGCGGTGTGTTTCTGCCAGTGAACAAGCATGGGGGGCAGTCGCGCGGCGCGGCCGAAGCTCTCGAGGAGGCTATGAGGGGTGATGACCCTATCGTGATATTTCCCGCGGGGCTCTGCTCGCGCAGGCAGAAAGGAAAAATCGAGGATCTGGAGTGGAACAAGATGTTTGTGAACAAGGCAATCGCCTCGGAGCGCGATGTAATCCCGATACACTTCAGCGGGAGGAATTCAAAGTTTTTTTATATATTTGCCAATATAAGAAAGCGCCTGTTGATTCCGGTGAACCTCGAAATGGCTCTGCTGCCAAGGGAGGTGTTTGGAAATGAGGGTTCTACGTTTGAGATGACGATAGGGAAGCGCATCAGCTACAAGTCATTGAAAGGCGGTAGAGAAAGTCAAGAGACAGCGCGCCGGATAAAACAAACGGTATACGGTCTCAGCGGGGGATGCCTGTAGCGGGCGTCCGGTCGCGGGGCTTTTTCATGCAGCTCATCCTAACCCATATATATGGATCAGATCATAGACCCGGTATCAACGGAAGAGATAGAGTCGGAACTCACCCCCGATCGCCTGTTGCGCAAGACCAACAAGGCGTGCAATGAGATCTATGTGGTCGATGCCCATACCGCTCCCGCAGTGATGCGCGAAATCGGGCGTCTGCGTGAGATCGCATTCAGAGCCGGGGGTGGTGGCACCGGAAAGAGTCATGACGTGGATGAGTTTGACGTGATGGAGCGTCCGTGCCGCCAGCTGATCGTCTGGGATCCGGAGTCAAGGATGATCCTCGGCGGGTACCGCTATCTGCCGGGTAAGGATATGGCTTTCGGTGCAGATGGTAAGCCTCAGATCGCGATGTCGCATCTGTTCAACTACTCCAAAGAGTTCATAAATGACTATCTGCCTGAGACGATAGAGCTTGGCAGGTCGTTTGTGAGATTAGGCTATCAGTCGTCGCTGGCGGGAAGCAAGGCGATGTATGTGCTCGACAATCTTTGGGACGGCCTTGGCGCACTGACGGTGGAAGACCACAGTATCAAGTATCTGCTCGGAAAAATGACAATGTATCCGAGCTATGACGTGGAATGCCGCAATATGCTCCTATATTTCCTTGAAAAGCATTTCCCCGACACCGAAGGGCTTGTGTGGCCTATCGAGCCGCTCGAAGCCAACATAGACCGGAGCCGCTATGAGAAAATACTTACGGCGGATACTTTTAAGGAGGATTACCGAATACTGAACGGCGAGATACGTGCGCGCGGCATCAACATCCCGCCGCTTGTGAACGCCTACATGAGCCTGTCGCCGACGATGAAGATGTTTGGCACGGCAATCAATCATGAGTTCGGTGAGGTTGAGGAGACCGGCATTTTCTTTGCTATCGACGAAATATTCGAGGATAAAAAACGCCGCCATATAGGATCCTATACGGCCGCGAAATGAAGCATCGGGTCAGTTTTCAGGCACTACTGCTGCTTACGGCAACGCTGTTGACGCAGGCTGCATGGGCGCGTGACGACATGATGATAGATTGGGAGGGGAGCGTGACAGCCAATGCAGGTAGCGGTGATTTCGCTCCGCACTACATATCGGCTCTGAGGCACGGGCGACTGACGCAGACCAACGGAGTCGTGGCGGGTGGCGGAGTGTGGAAACGGATGACGCACAAGGAGCGTTTCTCGTGGGGCGCGGGGGTGGAGCTGCTCGGTGGGGTGACTTCGGGAACCGATTACCGGCACTGGAACAGCGACGGGACGGAGGGGGTGAGCCGCGTGCGCCCCGGAGCGGTGAGAATACAGCAACTTTACGGTGAAGTGAAGTGGCGTTGCCTTTTTTTAGAGGGGGGAATGAAGGAACGCGGGTCGGCTCTGCTGAACGACACGCTGACATCGGGCGATGTGGTGGAAAGCGGGAACGCGCGCCCTATACCGCAGATAAGAGGGGGATTTGTGGATTTTCAACCGGTGCCATTCACCAAAGGATGGGTAGAGGTGCAGGGTGAATTAGGGTATGGAAAATTTACGGACGGTGGGTGGATGAGGAAGTTCTACAGCCACGGGAGCTATCACCTGAACAGCGGCGCTTACTATGTGTACCGCAGATTGTATTTCCGCAGCAATCCTGACAAGGCGCTGACGGTGACGGCCGGGATGCAGGCTGCAGGGGAGATCGGCGGCGTGACGAAATATTATGAACGGGGTGAGGTGGTGAGAGAGCGCAATCTGAAAGCCGGATTGTGGAAGATGATAAAGATGATCGCCCCGATAGGTGGAGAGAAAAGCGGCGTGGGGGAATATATGGAGGGTAATAACTTAGGGTCGTGGGACGTGCACGTGAGGTACAGGTTGCCATGGAGAGGTGACGAGGTTATGGTCTATCTGCAAAAGCCGTGGGAGAAGGGCTCGTCGATAGGATGGCAAAACGGCTGGGACGGCTTGTGGGGTGTGGAATATAAAGGAGGAAACAGAAACGGGATAGTGACGGGGGCTGTTGTGGAGTATATAGATTTTATGAATCAGTCGGGGGCGATACATTATGCTCCGCATGACCGTCCGGGCTCGACAATCACAACCGATGTTTCGGGAGGTGATCAATACTACAACAACTCGGAATATAACTCGTATGCCAACTACGGGATGGGAATAGGAAGCCCGTTTCTTGTGGCACCGATCTACAATCTTGACGGGTATCCGGCATACGTGGATAACCGGGTCAGAGGTTTCCATGCTGCAGTGACCGGCTCGGTGGCGGAGGGGTGGAAATATAAGGTCGCATTCAGCCACAAAAAGGGATATGGCGACGGGCGGCAGCCGAAGGCGACGGTGTCGGAAGGGACGTCGTGGCTTGCCGAGATAACCCATAGCTTCAAAGGAGCGAGCGGGCTGGCGCTTAAAGCGCAGATCGCGATGGATCACGGAACGATGCCAGGGGATAATTTCGGCGTGGCTGTCGGGCTGGTCTATAAGGGAAGGAAAGGAGTGGGAAAATGAAGGAGTGGAGATTAATCGGCTTGTGTGCCGCTATTGTGATGAGTATGGCGGGGTGCACTCATAACGGCGGCGACACGGGGGTGTGGGGAGGAACGTGGCACCTTGTGGAGATCAGTGTTGAGGGGAATGCCGACAAAGGGTACACAGGCAATGTGTTCTGGAAATTTCAGGCCGACGTGATAGACATGGTCGAGACCGATGACGAGATGCATGAGCGTAAGGATCATTTCGGCACATGGAGCGCGAGCGACGATGAACGGGTGCTGACGCTGGATTTCGGTCACGGCAGCGACCGGTTTCCGGCGGGATCGGAGGATTATGTGCCTCCGAAAGTGACGGGCCTTCATGGAGGCGTGATACGGCTTGATGTAGAGTGCCTTACAGGACGCGACATGGTGGTGAAAACCGATGCAACGTCCGACGGCGCGATGAGAAGATTTGTCCTGAAAAAGCAATAATGTCGTGATTTGTGTTATACAAATAATGACTTTGTAGAATGATATAAGAAATAAATTGTATTTATGAGTACATTTGAAGAACTGGGCGTGAATGAGCCCCTGAGAAAAGCTATAGCCGAGCTTGGCTTCGAGATGCCTATGCCGGTACAGGAGAAGGTTATCCCGCATCTTTTGACAGGTGATAACGATGTGGTGGCTCTCGCTCAGACAGGAACAGGAAAAACGGCGGCTTTCGGATTGCCGGTGATACAGCGCATAGATGTAGACAACCATACGCCTCAGGCACTTATCCTCTCGCCTACGCGCGAATTGTGCCTGCAGATAGCTGCCGACCTCGCTGATTTCTCAAAATATATCCCCGGCCTGACGGTTCTGCCGGTCTACGGCGGCTCGAGCATAGAGAGCCAGATCAGAGGCCTCAAAGCGGGGGTGCAGATAATAGTGGCAACCCCGGGTCGCCTTATAGATCTGATAAACCGCGGCGTGGTGAATCTGTCGGGGGTACACACGGTGATACTCGACGAGGCAGACGAGATGCTCAACATGGGCTTCCTCGACTCGATAAACGATATACTGGAGCATGTGCCGGAGGAGCGCAAGATGCTGATGTTCTCGGCTACGATGCCTGCCGACATCGCTAAGATCGCCAAACGATACATGAAGAATCATGAGGAGTTTGTGATAGGCACACGCAATGAGGGAGCGCAGAATGTGAAGCATGTCTACTACATGGTGAACGCCCGCGACAAGTATTTGGCTCTTAAACGCATCGCTGACTATAGCCCGAATATCTACGCAATAATCTTCTGCCGCACACGCCGCGACACTCAGGAAATCGCCGACAAGCTGATTGCCGACGGCTATAATGCCGATGCACTGCACGGCGACCTGTCGCAGCAGCAACGCGACATGGTGATGAAGAAATTTCGTGACCGCGTGACGCGCCTGCTTGTGGCTACCGATGTGGCTGCCCGTGGGCTTGACGTGGATGATCTGACGCACGTGATCAATTTCGGTCTGCCTGACGACACGGCTGTCTACACCCACCGCTCGGGCCGAACGGGTCGTGCCGGAAAAACGGGCGTGTCGATCGCTATCATCCACTCGCGCGAGAAGGGTAAACTGCGCGAGATAGAGAAGAAGATCGGAAAGACGTTTGAGCGGAAAGAAGTGCCGACGGCAGAGCAGATCATAGAAAAGCAACTCTACTCGCTTGCCGACCGCCTGGAAAAGGTGGAGGTGAATGACGATGAGATGAGCCGCTATCTGCCGGGAGTGGTGAAGAAACTCGGCTGGCTGTCGAGCGAGGATATAATCAAGCGCATCCTCTCGCTTGAGTTCAACCGCCTGCTCGACTACTACAAGGATGCCCCGAAAATCGACGTCATCGACGAGAAGCCACGCAAAGAGAAAGGCGGCAAGCGCGATATGCGCGGTGATGAGGGTGACAAGGACCGACGCACCGCCGGGAAGGGTATGGCACGCCTGTATGTGAACCTCGGCAAGCGTGACGGTTTCTATGCCGGTAACCTGATCGAACTTCTCAACAAGAATGTGAACGGTCATCGCGTGGATGTGGGCCGCATAGACCTGATGCCGTCGTACTCGCTGTTTGATGTAAAAAAATCTGACGCAAGAAAGCTTGTCGAGGCACTGACAGGCGCGGATTTTGCCGGAAAACGCGTATATTGCGAAGTGGCAGAGCCAGACAAGGACTACAGCCGCGCCTCGGCTCGCAAAGCGCGCGAGAAAGTGTCGGGGGCAGATGGTGACAACTATCAGATGTTCAAAAAGAAAGGAAAAGGCGGACGGAAGTCCAGAAAATAAGAGCTTGAAAAAAATATGTTGAAACGACCGCTTCTAAGTGCTTTAAGGTGTGGCGCGCTGCTGCTCGCGGCAGTCGCGTGCACGCCATGTGTGACGGCACAGACCACAGCGCCGACTATTTTCATAAAGTCGCCGCTCTCGGTTGTCCCGACGATCGACAAGAACACGCGTCTTGACATGGTGGATTATTTCCGTGGCGGGATGTCGACAGCTTCGGCGACGTCGCTTAACGGCGAGGCCCGTGTGACTTCGATGGATGACCGGCAGATAGAGTTCACGACGTCGGATAACGGACGGATGGCTATGGCTCCTGTAAAGTATGGTAAAGACACGGTGATCGTGGTCGTGAAAACAACCGAGATACCTGTGGCCGACAGCCGTGTGGAACTTTACAGCTGGCCCGGGTGGAAGCTCATAGACTCCATGGACTGCGGCGTGATTGCCGACTGGGTCACTCCGGGAGCGAAGAAGGAGAACCGCACCGAGGATGTGGAGAACGCTTTGGGATTTATGACGGCTTCGGCTACCTTTGACCCGGAGACGGCCACGATCACGTTTGTGCCCACGGTGGCAGGACTGGTCGCAAAGGAGGAATATGAAAAAGTCTCACCTTATATCCACCGCGAGATGACTGCTAAAGTGCGTGCGGGTAAGGGTATAGTGCCTGATAAAGCGCGATGAGCCAACAGGTGATGACGCTCTACGGGCTGACGCGCCTTGTGGCTGACCTGATCGTGAGCCATGAGGGGACGCAGAACGTGTGGGTGACGGCGGAGCTGAGTGATGTGAACCGCCGCGGTCACATCTACATGGAGCTTATCGAGAAAAATGCCGCCGGGCAGGCTGTGGCTAAAGCCCGTGCCGTGATATGGGCGAATGTGGCGCAGCAGATAATCGGTAAGTTTGAAAGGGGCACGGGGCAGCGTTTTGAGTCGGGCATCAAGCTGATGGTGAAGGCTTCGGTGAGTATGCATCCGCTCTACGGGATGTCGCTTGTGATAACGGATATAAATCCGGAATTCACGATGGGTGATCTCGTGCGCCGCCGCCGCGAGATATTGATGAAACTTCAGGCCGAGGGTATCCTCGAGGATAACCGGAAGCTCGAGTGGCGCGTGCCGTCGCTGCGCATAGCGGTGGTTTCGGCTCCCGGAGCTGCCGGTTACGGGGATTTCGTGCATCAGCTCTACAGCGCCGGTTTCAGATTCAAGACGCAACTGTTTGCTGCCGTGATGCAGGGTGACCGGACAGTCCCGACGGTGCTTGAAGCTCTTGAGGCAATCGAGTCGGAGCTTGAGAACTGGGATGGCGTGGTGGTGATAAGAGGTGGAGGCGCGACAAGCGACCTTGCCGCTTTTGAGAGCTACGAGCTTGCCGCCCGCATCGCATGTTTTCCGCTTCCGGTGATCGTGGGTATCGGTCATGAACGCGACGTGACGGTGCTTGACTATGTGGCCAACATGAGGGTAAAGACTCCTACGGCTGCTGCCGAGTGGCTAATACAGCGGGCGGGTGAACAGCTGGAGCGGCTGAAGGGGCTTGCACAGCGTCTGCACATCACTGTGTCGGACAGGGTGGCCGGTCAGCGGGAACAGCTGTCGTACTATCAGGCTTCGCTTCCGCTCGTGGCAACCACTTACCTGACCCGAAAGAAGAGCCAGCTTGAGAGGGCTATGGCCTCGGTGGGCAACCTGAGCGCGCGACGCATCGCTCCGGGGCTACAACGTCTTGACGGATTGGCTCAGAGGTTGCAGATGCTTGCGACGGGGGCGATCGGGAGGCAAAGGACAACGCTTGATGCGCGAGAGTCGCTGCTTAACGCTCTTTCGCCTCAGGCGACTCTGAAAAGAGGGTACTCGATAACGCTTGCCAATGGAGTGGCGGTGAAATCGTCTAATGATGTGACACCGGGCATGACTATCGTCACATGCCTTAAAGATGGTGAAATTAAATCGATAGTTAACTGAACAACAAAATAAGAGATGGAAACTCCTATCCCAGTAGAGGAACTGACTTATGGAAAGGCTCTGGCGGAAATCGAGTCGATTTTGCGCGAGATGCAGAGTGATGCGTGTGATATTGACCGCCTTACAGCCAACACGCGCCGCGCGGCCGCTCTGATCGAGGAGTGCCGGCGCCGGTTGACGGTGACGGACAAGGAATTGCAGACGATCCTTGAGTCGCTGAATAATAATTGATTGAAGACTGCGGACGCTTGTGGGGTTGGGAGCACTCGGAGTACTCGGAGCACTCGGAGATGTTACATGATCTAAAGGGGATTACCAGCCGAAGGCGTGGCGATGGTCGAGCCAGTCGCCGCGTGCAATCATGACCTGACGGATAATGTCGCGTGCTACACCGTAGCCTCCATCGCGGGGTGAGATGTAGCGCGCGATTTCTTTTACCTCGACGGCTGCATCGGCAGGTGCGACGGGTAGGCCGATTTCTTCCATGCAGGGAATGTCGGGGATGTCGTCGCCGACGTAGACAACCTCGTCGGGGGTGAGACCGTGGCGGGAAAGGAGATCGCGCAATATGGGGAGCTTGACCGATGACTTGAGGTGAACCTCGGTGATGCCGAGTGCCTGATATCGCGTGGCGATGGAGGGGGTGTCGGCTCCGGTGATGATGGCGAGCAGATAGCCGTGCTTAACGGCAAGCTGCATGGCGTAGCCGTCCTTGATATTGACCATGCGGCGCGGAACTCCGTCGGCATCCATCGGGATGGTCGAGGGGGAGAGTACGCCATCGACGTCGAACACAAATGCTTTTATGCGCGTGAGGTCATAATCGGTGCGGCTCATTGCTGCGGGTGGTGTTTGCGGTAAATTTTATCGGATAGAAAACGATAGGTGTCGGCTGCCTCGGAGGGGAGACGGCTGATGTGGGTGTCGATGACGGCTTTGTTGCCGCGCACGGCGGGTCCGGTCTGCAACAAGTGGGGTGAGGTGCCTGAAAAAGCATTGTCGATGGTGTGGAGCAGGAGGGGCTTGAGTATCGACGGATCCACGTCGTGCAGATCGAGGAAGTCGAATGCTTCGCCAAGGAGATAGTTGGTGAAGTTGCATGAGAAGACGGCTGCTATGTGGAGCATAGCGCGCTGCCGGCTCGAAACGGGGCGCACGCAGTAGCCGCCGAGCGAGCAGGCAAGCTCGTCGACCAAGGCGAGCGTGGCGGGGGA
>CAYSKE010000027.1:10807-17452 GCA_964431465.1 uncultured Muribaculaceae bacterium
AGGGGCTCCTCATACAGATTCACGGCCACCACGCCGGGGTGGCGCGAGGCTATGGCGCGGGCTTTGTCGACTGAGCGCGCGGCAACGGCTTTGAGGCGGCCGGCCGACGCAAGGAAACGGGCAATGTCGGTCGCGACATTGCCTGTGCCTATGACTACGGTGTCGGGGGTCATCCTTCGGTCTGCGCGGGGTTCCACCGGCCGATGTGTACCCTCTCCCAGAGGAGCTTGTCGAGGTTCTGGGGATTTTTCTGCTCGTCGGGGTAGCCGATGGCAACGATGCACTCGATGGAGATTGTCTCGGGGATGCCGAGTATGCCTTGCAGGTTCTCGTCGGCGGGCACTCCGGCGGCATCAAAACGGTCGCGCACCTGAATCCACACTGAGCCGAGGCCGAGATCCTGAGCCTGCAGCTGGATGTAGGTTGCGGCGATAGATGTGTCTTCGATCCACGGGCCTGTGAGGGATGAATCGGCACACACCACTACGGCAAGCATGCACTTGGCAACGGGGCCTGCGCCTGCCTGACGGCACTGGCTCATGCGCTCGAGCGTGACGGGGTCGTCGACAAGGACGAAGTGCCACGGGCGGCTGCTCTTGGATGAGGGTGCCATGAGGGCAGCCTCCATGAGGAGCTTTACATCTTCGGCCGGTATGGGTTGAGTGGTGAACCGGCGTATGCTACGACGACCGGTGATAAGGTCATGCAGATTTTCCATAAGAATATCGGGATTTTGCCCGACCTAAGGAAACGTGGCCGGGTGTGGGATTATCGGATTCTGACGGGCCATGCTTCGGGCCACGTGCCTTCGGCGCGATATTTCGATGCGATCGCCGAGCACTGATCCATGGAGGGGGCGGTGGCGGCGCAGACTCTGTACCATCCGTTTCGCGCCTGAAAAGTGGTAAAGCCGGGTGTGTCGCCGATAAATGCCTGCGCTTTGTCGGCATCGGAGAATACTCCGACAACCACACCGAAGAGGGGAGCATCGGTGGTTTCGGGTTGCGGGGGCGTGGCGTCGTCGGCTGCGGCGATTTCATAACCGTCGGCCGGAGCTTCGGCAAAAATGAGCTCCACATCGGGCTGCGGCTTCTCGACAAATACAGTGGCGGCAGGGGCATCGCTGACGGTTGCCGGCCAGATGGCTGCCTTGATGAACGGAAGGGTGGAGCTGTCGCGCAAGGGGAAGAAAAGGAGCGCTCCGAGCGAGACGGTGATTGCCACTGATGCGGCAACGCGCATTGATGCCGCCCCGATGCGGATGAGACGCGGCCTACGGCTCGGCTCGGCGGGAGCTTCTTCGGCCTCAACGCTCATGGCTACGGGCTGCAGAATGGCGTAGGGGTTGATGAAGTCGGCCGACGGGGCGGTGGTGAACTGGAGCAGCCCCTGCGCGTCGAGGCTTAGGGTGCCGATGCCGGGGAAGTCGATGAATCGGAACTGCGCGAGGTCGCGGCGCATCTGCTCCACGGCTTTGTCGACGCGCGATGTGGCGGTCTCGAAAGAGATCGCATCGCGTCGCGCGATTGAGGCGGCAATGAGGCCGTCGTTGTGGCTGATCTCGCTGTTGAAAGAGATGTATCTTGTGGGTGGCATGAAAATTGCCCTCGGCTCATCGACCAAAGCGGGGAGTGTCGCGGCTATGAAAGAGCCGATCCCCGGAATGGTGACACAGTCGTGGGAACGCACAAGATAACGGATATGCAGCAAGAGATTTTTCACGCCGCGAAGTTAATACAAGTCGGGGAGACAGGCAACGTTAGGGGCAAATAAATAATTATCAACACGCCGGTTGGAGTTTTGAACATGGTGTTGAAAAAGTGTGGAAAACCTCGTGGGCTTGTTAATTAACTAAAAGAGGAAATTTTTTTGAAAAATGCTGTGAAAAATCTTGTAGAAATTAGAACGGATGTGTATTTTTGTTGTCGTATGTGTGTCAGAAGTCACATGCTGCAACATTGGAAAATAAGAGAATTAAAATAGGAATCATAGGCTTTGGCCGCATGGGGGGCATGCATCTGCAGGCTCTTCAGGAGAGCGGGCTCTGGGATGTGGCATATATATGCGACCTCTCGGAGACTTGCCGCGCCGAAGCTGCTGTGCTTGCACCGGAAGCTACGGTGACGGCGGACGAGGATATCGTTTTTGCCGACCCGAAAGTGGAGGTTGTATCGCTTTGCGCGCTGGCCGACTCGCGGCCGACGCAGATCAGGAAGGCTATCAGTCACGGTAAACACGTTATCGCCGAGAAACCGATCGGCGCGAGCGTGGAGGAGGAAATGGCGATCGTTGAGGAGTTTGAGAAATCGGGACTGCTGTCGACGGTGAACCTTTACCTGCGCAACTCGTGGTATCATCAGGCCATCAAAGAGTTTATTGAAAGTGGCGAGATCGGTGATCTTGCAGTGCTTCGCATCTGCCACCTGACTCCGGGTCTTGCTCCGGGTGAGGGGCATGAGAGCGAGGGGCCGTCGTTTCATGACTGCGGAATGCACTACGTGGACATCGCGCGGTGGTATGCCGGGGCTGACTACAAGACGTGGAATGCCCAAGCGGTGAGGATGTGGTCGTATAAGGATCCGTGGTTTCTGCAGGCTCACGGGACGTTTGAGAACGGGGTGGTGTTTGACATCACGCAGGGACATGTCTACGGGCAGCTCTCTAAGGATCAGACCCACAACTCCTATATCGACGTGATAGGCACGAAGGGTATCGCCCGCATGAGCCACGACTTCAACACGGCGGTGGTGGAGCTCCGCGGCGTGACGCGCACCGAGCGCATCGAGAAGCCTTACGGAGGTAAGAACATCGACAGGATGGTCACCCGCTTCGCCGAGTCGATAAAGAATGGCCGGATGCACAAGGATCTGCCCACGTTCAGGGATGCGGCACGCGCGTCGGAATGGTCGTGGCTGTTTCTTGAAAACGCCGATAAGAACGGCGAGCCTTGCATCGGGACGCTCGAGGAGCTTGAGGAGATACACAAGCGGCGCCGCGAGATGACCAACGGCTACGGTCTGCTCAACAAGAGCAAGCTGCCTCACAACAGCTAATGCACGAACAAAACAGGTCTCTCCAAAGAGATTGAAAACATAATTATTCATTATACACAATTCCTGCTATGTCAAATAACGAAATGACCCGCCGCAGCTTCCTGAAGAAGGGTACTGCAGCAGCTCTGGGCCTGACAGTGGCTCCGGCATCGATCCTCGGTAAGGCAGCCGGTTACACCGCTCCGACCGATAAGCTCAATATCCTCGGTGTAGGTATCGGCGGCCGTGGCTCGTCGGTTCTCCGTGGCCTTGAGAGCCAGAACATCATCGGTCTCGCCGATGTCGACTGGAAGTATGCAGCCGGTGTCTTCGACCGCTACCCCAACGCAAAGCGTTACAAGGACTATCGTAAGATGTACGATGAGATGATCAAGGAGGCTGACGCTGTAATGTGTGCCACCGCTGACCATACTCACGCTATCGTTACCGCCGATGCCATCACCGCCGGCAAGAACGTATATTGCGAGAAGCCTCTTACCCACACCGTGTATGAGTCGCGTCTTCTCACCAACCTCGCCAAGGAGTACAAGGTAGCTACCCAGATGGGTAACCAGGGTGCATCGGGCGAAGGCGTGCGCAAGATCTGCGAGTGGATCTGGAACGGTGAGATCGGTGAAGTGACCAAGGTTGAGTGCTTCACAGACCGTCCTATCTGGCCGCAGGGTCTGGAGCGTCCCGATAAGGCTGACAAGATTCCTTCGACTCTCGACTGGGATCTCTTCATCGGCCCGGCTCCCATGCGCCCCTACAACGCTATCTACACTCCGTGGAACTTCCGCGGCTGGTGGGACTTCGGTACCGGTGCTCTCGGTGACATGGCCTGCCACATCATGCACCCCGTGTTCAAGGCTCTCAAGCTCGGTTATCCCACTCAGGTTGAGGGTAGCTCGACACTCCTTCTCTCGGAGTCGTGCCCGAACGCACAGCGCGTGAAGATGACCTTCCCCGCCCGTCACAACGAGCCTAAGGTGGCTATGCCTCAGGTTGACGTTTACTGGTATGACGGCGGTATCCTTCCTGAGCGTCCCGCAGGTCTGCCCGCAGGTGTTGACCTCAACGTATCGGGTGGTGCAGCTATCTTCTACGGCACCAAGGACACCCTCATCTGCGGCTGCTATGGTGTTAAGCCTTATCTCGTATCGGGTCGCGTGCCCAATGCTCCGAAGGTTTGCCGCGTAGTTCCCAACGATCACCATCAGGAGGACTTCATCCGCGCTTGTAAGGAGAATCCCGCTAACCGCGTACCGACCACTTCGGACTTCGCCGAGGCCGGCCCGTTCAACGAAATGGTTGTTATGGGTGTGCTCGCAGTGCGTCTGCAGGGCCTGAATCAGGTTCTCGACTGGGATGGCCCGAACATGAAGTTCACTAACATCCCCGACAATGCAACTGTCAAGTCGGTTATCAAGGACGGCTTCACCATCAAGGATGGACACCCGACCTTCAACAAGACCTGGACCGAGCCTGAGAACGCTCAGAAGTTTGCTGCCGACCTTATCAAGCACACTTACCGTGAAGGCTGGGCTCTTCCCCCGATGCCCAAGGTTTGATAACGCGGCTTAAAGCAAGGAACAACTAAACAAAAATTCACGATAATAGAAATCATGAACAAGATTCTGATGATGGCTGCCGCTACCACTTGCTTCGCAATGGTGTCATGCGGTGGTAACAAGCAGGCTGCAAATGACGCTGCCGCAGAGGCAGAGGCTCCCGCAGTACCTGAATACACTGTGATCGAGAACGAGCAGATCGACCTGTCGCAGTTCCCGCAGGACGCCGAGGGTTACTATGTGATCTTCGACGGCAAGGAAATGAAAGGCTGGCGCGGCTATGGCCGTGACACCATCCCCGCACGTTGGGTGATAGATGATGAGGCTATCCACTTCATCGGTTCGGGCGGCGGCGAAGGCCAGGTAGGCGACGGTGGTGACATCATCTTCGCTAACAAGCTGAAAAACTTTGAGCTTGCTTTTGACTGGAAGGTAGCCAAGGGCTCTAACTCAGGTGTGTTCTATCTCGCACAGGAGGTTCAGGGCAAGGATAAAGAGGGCAATCCCCGCATGGAGCCCATCTACATCTCGGCTCCCGAGTATCAGATCCTTGACAATGCCAACCACCCCGACGCAAAGCTCGGTAAGGATGGCAACCGTCAGAGCTCGTCGCTCTACGACATGATCCCCGCCAAGCCCCAGAACTTCAAGGGCGACGGCGAGTGGAACACCGGTAAGATCATGGTCTACAAGGGTACTGTGATCCACAGCCAGAACGGTGAAAACACTGTTGAATACCACCTCTGGACTCCGCAGTGGACTGACATGCTTCAGGATTCGAAGTTCTCGCAGGAGAAGTGGCCGCTCGCATTTGAGCTCCTTAACAACCTCGGTGGTGAGAACCATGAGGGTTACATCGGCCTTCAGGATCACGGCGATGACGTTTGGTTCAAGAACATCCGCGTTAAGGTTCTCGACTAATAGATTTCAGTAATGCAACTGAAAAGTCTTGCAATAGTAGCAATCCTCGCCACGGCTGCCAGCAGCTGTGGCGGGGATAACTCTTCTTGCTGCAACGCCTGTCAGGGTGGTGGCGACAAGGAGATCGGTGTGCAGCTCTACTCGGTGAGAAAGCCTATCAACGAGCAGATAAAGAAGGGCGAAAGCATCGCTCCCGTGCTCGACTCGCTCGCTTCGTGGGGCTACACATGGGTTGAGGCTGCCGGATATGGCGACGGCAAGTTTTATGGAATGGCTCCCGCCGACTATAAGGCTGCCGTGGAAGCTGCCGGCCTGAAGTCGCGCTCGTCGCACACGACCATCGGCCTCACTCCCGAGGAGATGAAGTCGGGTAACTTCGCCGAGAAGCTCGCTCAGTGGGATCAGCTCATCGCTGACCACAAGGCTGCCGGTATCGATTATATCGTGACTCCGTGGAGCAATGTGCCCGAGACTCTCGCCGAGCTTGACAACTACATCAAGTACCAGAATGCAATCGGTCACAAGTGTGCCGAGGCAGGGGTGAACTACGGTTACCACAACCACTCGCATGAGTTCCAGAAAGTGGAGGATCAGGTGATGCTGGAGTATATGATTCAGAACACCAATCCTGACAGCGTCTTCTATGAGATGGACGTTTACTGGACAATGAGAGGCGCTGCCAGCCCGGTTGAGCTCTTCAAGAAGTATCCCAACCGCTTCCGTCTGCTCCACATCAAGGATCACCGCGAGGTGGGTCAGAGCGGTATGGTGGGCTATGATGCTATCTTCGGCAATGCTGATACTGCCGGTACGGAGGGTATCGTTGTCGAGGTGGAGGGTTCGTCGTACGGCAACACTACCGAGGATCTCTACCGCACCATGAAGGAGAGCGCCGATTACCTAAAGAACGCTTCTTTTGTCAAAGAGAGCTACTGGAAGTAATCAGCTTCTTAATAAAAAAGCATTGAAAGGCACCCTCCGGGGTGCTTTTTTTTTGGTGGGGGGGAGATCTCGGAGATCTCGGAGAACTCGGAGGACTCGGAGGGCGCGGAAGGGATGGCGGAGTGGACGCACGAGCCGTGCACTGGTGTCCCAATAAACTGTTTAACGCTTAGTCTTAT
>CAYSKE010000028.1:0-747 GCA_964431465.1 uncultured Muribaculaceae bacterium
GGGCTACAGCAGCCAGCGTGATACACCACTTCGCACACATATCAATGTAATAGATTGGTTTGATGGACGCGCGAGCCGTGCGTCACTACTCTGATAGAAATCTTACTTTGCAACAGTATTGAACCGTTTTATGCAAGATGGTCGAGATGGAGTTCTTCGGGGAGGAGGGGGGCGGTGGGGGAGTCACCTTTGGCGATCTGCTCAGGTGTGCCCGTTGCTACGATAATTCCACCTTCTCGTCCGCCGCCGGGTCCCATGTCGATGACAAAGTCGGCCTGCTTGATCACGTCGAGGTTGTGCTCGATCACGACTACAGTGTTGCCCTTGTCGACAAGCCGGTTAAGGACCGTCATGAGCACGTTTATGTCCTCAAAATGCAGTCCGGTAGTGGGCTCGTCGAGTATAAACAGCGTTTTGCCCGTGTCGCGGCGCGCAAGCTCGGTAGCGAGTTTCACGCGCTGGTTCTCACCGCCTGAAAGCGTTGATGAAGGTTGGCCGAGGCGGATGTAGCCAAGCCCAATCTCTTGCAGAACTTTGATCTTGTTGAGTATAGGGGGGATATTCGCAAAAAACTCCACAGCCTGATTTATGGTCATGTCAAGCACATCGGCAATGGACTTTCCTTTGTACCTCACTTCGAGTGTCTCGCGATTGTAGCGTTTGCCGCCACATTCCTCGCATGGCACAAGCACGTCGGGCAGGAAATTCATCTCGATGGTGCGGTAGCCGTTGCCGTTGCACACCTCG
>CAYSKE010000028.1:757-14109 GCA_964431465.1 uncultured Muribaculaceae bacterium
TTTGGCCTCAGGGAGTCCGACAAAGAGATTGCGGATGTCGGTGAACACCCCGGTGTAGGTGGCGGGGTTGGAGCGGGGAGAGCGTCCGAGAGGCGACTGATCGACGCTCACAACTTTGTCGATATTGTCAATGCCCTCGATGCTCTTGTAGGGGAGCGGTTGGGTGAGTGAGCGGTAGAAGTGCTGCGAGAGCAGAGGGAGGAGCGTGCCGTTGATAAGCGATGACTTGCCGCTGCCCGACACGCCGGCTATGCACACGAGTTTGCCGAGCGGCAGTGTGAGATTGACATTGCGAAGATTGTTGCCCGTGCAGCCGATCAATTTCAATTTCTTGCCGTTGCCTTTGCGCCGCGACGCGGGCACTGCGATGCTTTTTTCGCCTGAGAGGTACCGGGCTGTGAGGGTGTCGGACTTCATCATATCAGAGGGAGTGCCCTGAAAGACGACCTCACCACCTTTACGCCCGGCTTTAGGCCCTATATCGACGATATAATCGGCCTCTTCCATCATCTCCTTGTCGTGCTCGACCACGATGACTGAATTGCCGTTGTCGCGTAGTTGCTTGAGGGAGTCGATGAGTCGGCGGTTGTCGCGCTGATGCAGACCGATACTGGGCTCGTCGAGGATATAGAGGACGTTGACAAGCTCCGATCCCATCTGCGTGGCAAGGCGTATGCGCTGGCTCTCACCACCAGAAAGGGATGATGACACGCGGTTGAGCGACAAATAATGAAGCCCCACGGCAGTGAGGAATTTAAGACGTGAGCGTATTTCCTTGAGTATCTCGCGGGCGGCTGCCTGCTCCTTGAACGCAAGGCCGTCGGCAGCGGTGGCTGTCCACTCAAGCAGGTCGGATATGTCCATGCGGGCGAGGTCGGCAATGTTTTTGTCGCCGATAAAGAAATGCAGAGCCTGCCGGTTGAGGCGGTCGCCGTTGCACTCGGGGCAGACGGCTGTGGTGAAATAGCGTTCGCTCCATTTCTTCGCTCCTTCGGCAGCATTGTCGGCCTGCTGCATCTCGATGTATTTCATTATTCCCTCATAGGAGAGGAAATAATTGGATAGGGAGAGAGAACTGCTGCTGATATTAAGCCGCTCCGAAGTGCCGTTGAGTATCTCGTTGAGTGCTTCAGGGGGGAGTTCGGCAATGGGAGTTTTCAGTGTCGCGCCGTGCATCTCGCATATCGCCTCGATCTGAAGGAAAATAACCGATCCGTTGGGTTTGCCAAGCGGTGCGATTCCACCGCGGGCTATCGAGAGCGACGGGTCGGGTATCACCTTCTCCATGTCGATGACATTAACCACACCGAGTCCCTTGCAATGAGGGCACGCACCCTGCGGTGAGTTGAAGGAGAAGTTGTGGGGCGACGGCTCGGGATAGGAAATGCCGGTCTCGGGATCCATGAGACTCTGGCTGTAGTAATTCACCGTGTCGTCGTCCACGTCGTAGATTGCCAGCTCCTTGTCGCCCTGACGCAATGCCACTCCAATCGAGTCGCGCAAACGGTCAACGTCCTTGTCGCTTACACGCAGCTTATCGATCACGACCTCAATGTGGTGGGTCTTGTAGCGGTCGACTTTCATGCCGGGAGTGATCTCGCGCAAATGGCCGTCGATGCGCACGTTGAGATACCCTTTTTTCTGCAAATTCTCAAAGAGATCCTTGTAGTGTCCCTTGCGGTTCTTGACAAGTGGCGCGAGAATATAAACACGCCGTCCGTTGTACTTCTCAATAAGTAGATCGAGGATCATCTCCTCGGTGTACTTCATCATCTTGCGGCCTGTTTTCCAGCTTACTGCCGTGGCCGAGCGTGCATAGAGAAGTCGCAGGAAATCATAAATCTCGGTTGTGGTGCCCACGGTGCTTCGCGGGTTGCGGTTTATGGTCTTCTGCTCGATGGCGATGACCGGGCTGAGCCCGTCGATCTTGTCAACATCGGGACGCTCGATAGATCCGAGAAGATTACGCGCATAGGCCGAAAAGGTCTCGATGTAGCGTCGCTGCCCTTCGGCATAGATCGTGTCGAACGCGAGCGACGATTTGCCGCTCCCGCTTAGTCCTGTTATGACTGAAAGTGTGCCGCGTGGAATCTCTACGTCGATATTCTTGAGATTGTGGACGCGTGCGCCGGTCACTTTCAGTTCACCCTGTTCGTCGGTATTTTTGTGTGTCTTTTCTATCATTGAAGTGATTTCACCGGGGGAATGCGGAGCCGAATCCGGCCTGGGTTGACTCCACCCACTTTTTGTTAAACGTTTCAGGCGTTTGTTTTGAGCGGTAGAAACTACTTTGTTTCGGGATTTTTACTTCATATTTTTTCCCGGTCTTGTTGGGCAGTGATTTAGCTCTTATCCACGGGTTGGCTTCACGCACCTGCGCATAGGTCGTGCCGTGGTCTATTGCCCATGACGCCCAGTCGTCGACGGGGCCGGTGACTTCCACAATCTCATAGTCAATGGGCTGATAAAGCTGCTCGGGACGGAAACGGAAGCCGTAGGCCTGCGGATCCTCCATGATGAGTTTGGCCGCCATGATGCGGAAAAGGTAGCGCGAAGTCTCCTCAACGAGATAAAGATCAAAGGGGTCTTCCTGCTGCTGCGCTTTCTTTTCGCCCGATATGCGCCCCATACCGGCGTTGTAGCTCACGGCCACACTGTTCCAGTCGCCGTAGCGTTTATAAGCGTCTTTCAGCAACCGACAGGCAGCAGCAGTGGCTTTCTCGATGTTGTAGCGTTCGTCGACCCACTCGTTGACTTCCAGCCCATATTCCTTGCCTGTTGCGGGCATGAACTGCCATAACCCTGCAGCCTTGGCAGGAGAGAGGGCTTTGGGATTCATTGAGCTTTCGATCGAAGCGAGGTATAGCATATCAAGAGGCACACCGTTTTTCTCAAGTATCGGGGCAATGACGGGGAAGTAGCGGTTGGCCCGCTTCAGCATGAGCATTGTGGTGCCGTGGGTGTAGGTCATAGCCGAGAGCTCCCGGTCAAGTCGCTCCCACATGTCGAGACGGTCAAGATCGATTGTGGTGTCCCACAGTCTTATCGATTCAGGCACGACAGGACTTTGAGTCACGGAGGCATCGGCACTGCCGACAGTGGTATTGCCGACAGGCTCGGGCGGAAGCAAAGAGCCTGTCTGTGTGGCGTGAAGCCATATTCCTGCTCCGGCAAGCGCTATTGCGGCTATAGTAATGATAAGTTTGTTCATTATGCAGTGTAGAGGGGGAGGGGAAAGAGGTGATTATCTTTTGCCGGCCTGCCTGAGAAGTTCCTGATCGGGCACAATGTAGATTTCGAGGCGGCGGTTCTGAGCACGGTTGGCAATGTTGGAGTTGGGGCGCACCGGCTCTTTGTCGGCAAGGGCGTAGCCAGCTATCTGCTCATGGTGCTCGGAGTGCTTCTCAAAATAGCCCATCACAGCTTTCAGCCGGTCGCCTGTCAGTTTCTCAAGATAGGAAGCTGAGCCGGTATCGTCGCTGTGCATGGCTAGGATGATCTTGAAGCGGCCTTCTGTTTTCAAGTAGGCCATGAAAGGGTCGAGAAGTTTTTGCCCTGAAATTTCGAGCTGTGTCGAGTTTGGCATAAACAGTGATGAGGCGGGTATCGTCACCACAATGATCTCACCCTGCCGCTCAGTCTCGACTTTGTAGCATTGCTTGACGATAGCCTGTGCCTCGCGCAACATGTAGTCGCTGATATACTTATGCTGCTTATCGGGCACGGCAGGGAAGGATAGGTTCTCGGCTTTTGAGACGGAATGGATGTCGGGAGCGACGGTGGTCTCTCCCTTTTTCTTCTGCGCACCGGCTTCGACGGCGATGAATGCCGTGAGCATTACGCACAAAATCCTAAAGATCGTTGAGCGAATCCTCATAGTCGAGTTCAGCTTTGACAATCGCCGGGACATCGGCAACGTCGATTTTGGCAAGTTTATCGCGACGTAGCATCTTCACGACATATTCAGTCAGCTCTTTTTCAATGTCGTCGGTATCATCGTCATCGTTATCAGGATCGAGCATGCCGTTCTGCTCGTAATAGTCATACATCATGTCTATTACATTCAGAATCTCGTCGGAAGGATATTTTTTGTCGCCAAGCCGACTGTTGATAAAGTCAACGGCTTTGTTTTCGTCAAATTCCATAGCGGATTGGGTTGAGAGTGAGTGAAATTTAGAGTGGAGTGCTTAGATGTCAAGCAGTCCGGCGGGGAGATCCATTTCGATCGTCTTGTCGGTCTCGGAAATGCCGACAACAAATTCATCGGCGATCGGGATGCGCACTTCAGTGCCGTCGGGACGCTCAACCAAAAAGAGATAGTTGATCGTCGAGGTGTCGATACCGGTTATTTCCCCGATGACGGTATCGCCCTCGGTCATGGTGTAGCCGATAAGAGCTTCGGCATACCATCCGTCGGCCGCGTCGTCCTCCTCAATGTCGAGCTCGTCACGCAACGCGAAGATGGGCTTGAGGGAGAGCATGGCGGCCTGTCGCTCGTCGGACACTCCCTCGAGTGTCAGAAGCAGCGACGAGCCTTTGGGACGCTCGTTCTCCACGAAAAACGGAACGGGGATTCCGTCGATATCGCAGAAGATACACTTGAGCTGCGTGAGGTCAAGACCGTCGTAGTCGATCGTAGCGGTGAGTTCGCCGTTGATGCCGTGCGGCTTGGCAAACTGACCGATCTCGATGATGTCTTCGCGACGTATCATTTGCGGTGACGCTTCTTATTGCCGTTGGATACAATCCTGAAAGAGTGTAGGCGGTGAAGCTGCGGATCGAGGCGGATCTCACCGTGGGTCATCTCGGCAATGTCGGCAAAGATGCGGGAGTCATCCACGCCATCGGGTGTGAGGGCAAGCAGCGACTTCTTCATCTGGTCGGCAATCATGAATATAAGCTGATCTTTTTCCTCACCGGCCGGAAGCTCTGCGGCATAGTTCATCATGCGCTCCACCATGCGACCGTAGCAGCGGAACTTAACGTTGCCCTGCGTGATAGCCACTTTCTCAGGTCTGGACGCGAGTTCTTCCTCCTTCACAGTGCCTTCGGGCCAGTCTATAAGATCGGAAAAACCACTCATGATTGCCAGATGATCCCAAAACTTGCTGTTGTCGCCGGGTGTCTCGCGCAGATGCGGGAAAAGTATTCCCATAGTTTTGACGATGGAGGCAGCGGCGGCATTGCGCTGGTCGCGGTCGGCAAGACCGAGGCAATGTTCAAGCATATTCTGGATGTTGCGCCCATACTCGGGGAGACGCAACGGCTTCTGACTGGTGTTATATGTGAGCATCAGCTTGTAGTATTCAGATTATAAAATCAATTTTGTAATTGCGTAAAGTTACAAAAAATATCCGGTATACAAGCAAAACCTATCGCTCGATAGTCCTGAAGCGATTGAGGGCGGCAAGTGATCTCACAAATTCATGTTCGAGTGTGAGGCGTGAGCGGGCTGCATCAAGGAAGAAGTTAAGCTCCTGAAGATACTGCAGGTTGGTGAGTTCGCCTCCCTGACGGGCAATGGTGAGGAGATGGGCGTAGTCGTCGTCGCCGAAAACGGCGTTGTAGTCGTTAAGCTCTGTCTGCATGGATGTGACGGAGTTTCGCAGCGAACGCATATTGGCAATGGCTGTCATGCGTGCAGTGGTGGCCTCGATCTCGGCGGAGAGCGTCTTGGCTTTAGCACCGGCAGCAGTATGGCGGCGGGAGTAGACGGGAAGCGAAATGGATGCGCTAAGACCGTTGAAAGAGTCGCCGAGTTCGCTCACAAAGGCATATCCCAGTGAAAAGCCGGGGGCGCGTGCGGCAAGGACTTCGGCTTTCCCATAGAGACGGACGGCTTCGGTCTGTGCGCGGAGCCATGCCAGCCTCGGATCGTAATTGTCGATAAGCTGCTCATAGTCGGCCTCGGGGAGGATGGATGCCTGCGGAATGTCACTGATGCCTGCTACAAGCGTGCGGCAGTCGTGGCGGCCTGTGAGGGTTTCAAGCGAAGTGAATAGTTCGTCGAGCCGTCGGTTTGCCTCACGGAGCGCCGAAGCTGTGGCTATGCGCTCGATCTCGACTTTCTTCAGGTCGAGCAATGTGAGCTCGCCGTGGTTGTAGCCTTCGATATTGCCTTTTTCAAGCGCCGTCATGTGCTCGAGAATACGACTCTCGATCTCCACTGCCTTTTTCTGATAGACAATGTCGATTACAAGCTGCTCGATCTCAAGGATCTTATCGGCGACAAGCGACTGCTCGAGAAGCTCTGATGCACGCATGCCGGCGTTGATGGCTCGCGCTCGTGCACGGTAGACTCCGGGCCACGCAAATTCCTGAGAGACACCGATGTCGTATTTTGTGCCTTCGCGTCCCCACACATGCTGCCCCTCCACAGTGGGATTCTCAAGGACATTCTCGGAAGTGCGCGACTCAAGTGCGGCCTTCTCAGATGCCACGAGCTGCCTGATTTCAGGACATTCGGCTACCAGTGCCGAAACTATGTGGTTATAGTCAGTCGGTTTCTGTGCCGAAACCGCAAACGAGGCGGCCGCGAGTGACAGGAGCAGAACCTTAAACTTTTTCATTTGCTTTGTTTTTAGTCTCGATAAACCTGTAGAGAATAGGCACGACAAACACGTTGAGGAATGTCGATGAGATAAGACCGCCGAGTATCACGATGGCAAGGGGAGACTGGATCTCGTTGCCGGCCTCACCGCTGCGGAGAGCTATGGGCACAAGTGCAAGAGCCGAGGTAAGGGCAGTCATCATGATGGGTGTCATTCGGTCGACAGAGCCGGAGATGATGCGCTCGTGGAGCGGCAGACCATCGGCGTCAAGGCGGTTGTAGCGCGACATGAGCAACATGCCGTTGCGGGTGGAGATGCCGATGAGCGAAATGAAGCCGATAACGGCAGGAATGTTAAGCTCACTGCCTGTGATCCAAAGAATAAGTGCTCCGCCGATGAGTGCAAGCGGCATGTTCACCATGATTACCGATGCCTGACGCAGCGACTTAAATTCTTGATAAAGAAGCATGAATATTATGGCGAGCGCAATGATGGAGGTGAGCATGAGAGTGCGTGACGCCCGCTGCTCGCTCTCAAACTGACCGCCGTAGGTCACGTAGTAGCCCTCGGGCATCGTCACATCGGCCGCAACCTCTGCCATAAGCTGGTTTACCGCGCTGCGGAGGTCGCGCCCCTCCACGTTGCCTGAGATGACGAGCCGTCGCGCCACATTCTCGCGGTTGATGGTGTTTGGCCCGGCAGTAGAGACTACTTCGGCCAAAGCTCCCAAAGGTATCTTGCCGCTCTCGGTATCGACAGGGAGGTCAAGCAATGCCTCGATGGATGTGCGGGATTCAGGAGTGAATTTAAGCGTGAGATCATAGGGGAGCCCATTGTCGTAGACCTGCGAGAGGACGTTTCCGCCCATCGCTGTCTCAATGAAGTCGCTAAGTTGGGCGGGTGTTATGCCGTAGCGTGCGAGCATGCCGCGGCGTGGCTTGATGTCGATCTGCGGGCGGCCGATCTGCTGCTCAAGGTTGACATCGACAATACCGTCGACTCCGCTCATCGTGCTCTTGATCTTCTGGCCGATAGTGTAGAGGGTAGGGAGGTCGGGACCAAACACTTTCACGGCAATCTGAGCTTCGGTGCCAGAGAGCATGGCGTCGATGCGATGTGAAATGGGTTGTCCGATCTCAATGTTGGCACCGGGGATGGTGGCGAGTTTCGCACGCAGCTCGCGCGCTACGGCACCGCGTGTGCGCCCTTTGTCGAGCACATAGGGTGCCTCGAGCTCTGAAACATTTGAGCCGAGAGCGTGCTCGTCGAGTTCGGCACGACCTGTCTTGCGGGCGACAGTGCGCACTTCGGGCACTTCAAGGATAAGCTCTTCGGCCAGACGGCCAATACGGTCACTCTCCTCAAGAGAGATGCCGGGAAGGGCACTGACGTTGACGGTGAAAGAGCCCTCGTTGAACGACGGGAGGAAGCCGCGCCCGAGGGTGAAAAGCACAATGGTGGCAATCACAAACAGAATGCCTGTCGCTCCCAAGACAATGCGCGAGTGAGCGAGCGACCATGCAAGGGCATTGCGGTAATGCTTCTTGAGCAGGCGGGTGAGGAGCGGGTCTTTTCCAAGCACCTTATCGTCGTGCTTAGTGCCTCCGAGGAGATAACTGCACAAGACGGGGGTGAGTGTAAGCGCGACGATGGTGGATGCGACCAGCGCGACGATGAACGACACACCGAGCGGGATGAGCATACGCCCCTCAATACCGCTCAGGAAAAAGAGGGGGAGGAAACTTGCGATGATGATGAGCGAGGAGTTGAAGATGGGCATACGCACCTCCTTGGATGCCTCGAAAACGACCTTGACCGTGGGGTGACGGTCGGCCGGGGGGAGCGCCCGGTTTTCGCGCAACCGCTTATAGACGTTTTCAACATCGACAATCGCATCGTCGACGAGCGAACCGATGGCGATGGCTATGCCACCTATGCTCATGGTGTTGACGGTGAAACCGAGCCAATGGAGTACGAGAACCGACACGAGGATGGACATGGGAAGCGCAACAACCGAGATGACGGTTGTGCGCAGGTTCATCAGGAAGAAGAAGAGCACGATGATGACAAACAGCATGCCTTCGAGCAATGACTCCTGAAGATTGGTTATCGAAGCGTCGATGAATGTGCTCTGGCGGAAAATGTCGGTCGACACATTAACGTCGGGGGGGAGCGACGGCGCAAGCGCGGCAAGCTCGGCTTCGATGTTTTCGGTCAGTCCGATCGTGCCTGCGCCGGGCTGCTTGTTGACGGTGAGAAGCACGGCAGGTTTGCAGCGCTCGGACGCCATGCCGAGTACCGGTTCCTTAGCGCCGATTTTCACCTCGGCCACATGACCGACGGTGACCGTGCTCCCATCGGTAGTGGAGACGGGGATGAGGGCGAGTTCCTCGGGGTCGGTCGTGGAGATAACGCCCTTGATGAGATATTCCTGCCCGAAATCGTTTATGATGCCTCCCGAGGCGTTGACGTTGGAGTTGTCGAGTGCGGCTTCCAGACTCTCGAGTGTCACGTTGTAGTGCTTCATCAGTCCGGGATCGGCAAGAACCTGATACTCCTTAATGTCGCCGCCTATCACATTCACTTTGCTCACGCCCTGCAAGGCGGTGAGGCGCGGGGCGATGATGCGGTCGGCAAGTGTGCGGAGGTCGGTCATGGATGTGGTGTCGGCAGTAAGGCCAATAATCATCATCTCTCCGAGGATCGATGACTGAGGGCCAATGATGGGTGTGCCTACACCGGGAGGGAGCTCGCCGTTCATCTCCTGCAGACGCTCGGAGACGGTCTGACGCGCATGGTAGATGTCGATGTCCCAGTCAAATTCAACAACCACAGTTGAGAATCCGGTGGATGAGGTGGAGCGCACGCGCCGCACACCGGTTCCGCCGTTGACGGTTGTCTCGATAGGGTAGGTAACAAGCTGCTCCACCTCCTCGGGGGCCAGCCCCTTGGCTTCGGTCATAACCACCACGGTGGGAGCATTGAGGTCGGGAAAGATGTCGACCTCGGTGCGCATGAGTGCCGTGACACCGGCAATGAGCACTATGGCCGAGAGAACAAGTACCGTCAGCCGCTGGTCGAGTGAGAATTTTATGATTTTATTGAGCATCGTTTCTGTCGCTTGAGGATTATCCTGTCGGGGGTTCATTCAATGGGCGTGGGAATGTCCCTCGGGAACGATACCTGCGCTCTCAGCGAGCTTCACATAAGCGACACCGTCGGTCACAACCTGTTCGCCGGGATTAATGCCGGACAGGATCTCGATCAAGCGGCCATCGGTGCCTCCCCTCTCAACAGGTCGCTTCTCATAGCAATCCTCGTCGAGCTGAACATAGACAAACCATTTACCTTGCTGCTCGCTCAGTGCCTCGACGGGTACGGCCAACGCCTGATGCCGGTCGGTAAGTTTCATGTAGGCGTCGACATATCCTCCGGAAGTGAGGCGGCCATCACCCTCAAAGGTGAACAGCACCGGCAGATAACCGGGATGCTGGGCGCACTCGATCGCATCACCGGAGATGCGGCGCCCTTTCAGTTCGCTGAGGTCATAGGTACGCCCTGTCTCTGGCACGACAATCGTAGCCGAGACAATCTTGTCGTAGTTGTCGCGCAGACGTCGCGGCAGATCGGCATGAAGTCGCATGGATGTGCTCGCGACAACGGATGCGATGGGTTGCCCTGCCTCAACATAGTCGCCGCTGGTAACGTAGAGCGCGCTGACCGTGCCTGAGATGGGGGAGGTGGCAGAGGTGCCTGCGGGAGAGGCTTTGCTCCCTGCCACGGCAGCTTCGGCACGCTCATAGGCAGCTTTGGCACTGTTGAAGTCGCGTGCGCTGACAACGCCTTTCTCAAAGAGAGGTTTCATGCGCTCGTATTCACGTCGGGCAGCTTCGTAGTCAAGGCGCACACTTTCCACTTCATCTCCTCCCGGCATCCCTTTGCGGCTCACGGAGGCTATGGTCTGGCCGGATGCGACGTGCATTCCGTCGGTCATGCCTGATGCGAGAGTGACTATTCCTGCCGATTTTGCCGAGATAACGCGTGAATCGGATGCCGAGGCGAGTATCTCGCCCGATACTTTCAGGGTCTCCTGAAAATCGCCTTGTGAAGTCTCGATGGACTTGATTCCAAGTCGGGCTGCTTTATCAGGGGCAATCACGATAGCGTCATCGCCGTCGGCATGCTCTTTCTCTTCATGGCCGTGCCCGTCGTGATCGTGTTCGTGATCGTGTTCATGATCATGCTCCTCATGCTCATGGTCGTGATCTTCATGCTCTTCATGACCGTGGTGGTGATGATGTGCAAGCTCGGCTGCTCCATTGTCGCTGCGACAACTGAAAAGAGCGGTAGTGCCTATTGATAAAAGGGCGCATAATAGCACCTTCGATATATTTTGCATAACAGGGCAGATTAAATTGGATTCAAAACATAGAAGACCGCTTTTAACCGGTGTTATGCAAATTAACACATTTTCGGTGGCGAGTGCCAAATCAAGGCCGATGAAAAACAGTGTCGGCACTGCAAAACGCAACCGGATTGCAATGCCGACAAAGAAAATGTAGAACCGGGTTTAACGGTTGGCCGGTTTAGCTGTGATAAGCTCGATGAAGTGATTGAGGATGTTCTGCTGCTGGATCGAGTCGCTTGTCATGTAGTAGCGGGTTCCTTGAGCATTGTCGTTCCATGTGGTGACTCCCTTGTCGTCGACAGTGATGTCGCCGGGGCCAGTGACGTTGAAATAGTCATCGGAGTTTTCAACGGCATAGAGAACCGATGTGAGATCCCAAGTGGGGCGGTCGTAGGGCATCGGGAGATAGGCTTTGTAACCCTCAACCACAGGGTGGAAGTCGGTCCAGTTGAAGTCGTTTTCGATGCTTGTGGCGGGATAGCAGATGTAGTTGCCGAGTTCCCACGGCGATGTGACGAGGGGAGTGGGCCATTCGGCAAAGACAACCTGTGCGGCGGGGATGTCGCGCACCACATTGTACTCGGCATGATTTGGATTGACCATGTTTCCTGCCATGGTGACCAGACGCTTCACTTTCTTGGCAACAAGGTCTTTACCATTGAGATCGGAGTAAGAGTCGGGTTGCGAGGCAAGGAGCTGTGCGAGGTTGGTCGAGAAGCCTACAGAGATGACAGTCACCGATGTGTCGGGCTGCTGTGAAAGTATCTTGCGATACATCTCAACGCTGGGCATGATGAAGTTGTCGGTGGCATGGCTCTGCTTGAATACCGGCGCACCAAGTGAGTCGGTCACCTGCATTGCAGCGAAAGCATAGTTGTTGGCGTCGTCGCAGTTGGCACCGTTCACGACTTTGCCGAGGGGGATTTCGGGGTGACCATACCATGTGGTCATGGCGTCGATATACTCGATAGAGCCTTCGTTGCGCTTGTTGCTTGAAATGCCGAGAAGGTCGATCTTGCCCTGCTCCATGTACTTGAAAAGCATGTCGAGGGCGAGAGCGTCGTCGACATCGTTGCCCATATCGGTTTCAAAAATGACCTTCATGGGCTGGTCGGCAAGGGCTTCGTTCTGTGCTTTTTGGCTGCCGCAGGCGGCTGCGAGTGCGCCGAGAGTGATTACACCGGCGGCAAGTATTCCTTTGTTAGTCATGTTATGATTGGATGTTACAGTTTCGATTAGTTGGCACCGGATATGATGATTGCAGCGAGTCCGGCGATGAAGAGGAAGAACATGCTTGCAAGGAACCACTTGACCATCTTTGACATGCCAAGAAATTCCTTCCACACGAATATACCCCATATCGCAGCTACCATGGGCGCGCCCTGACCTAAGGCATAGGAGATTGCCGCTCCGGCTTTTCCTGCAGCTATGTAGCTGAAAGCTGTGCCAATAGCCCAGATGAAACCGCCGAGCACACCCACCATGTGGGTACCGAACGAACCGTTGAAGTATTCACGGTAAGTGACTTTGGAGCCGACAAAGGGGCGCTTCATCACGATGGTGTTCACGATGAAGTTGCTCAGGAAAATACCGCATGCAAAGAGGAAGAAGGCGGTGTAGGGTGTAGCCATAGTGGGGGTGGGGTTCTCGAAGTTGTCGAGATCCATGATTGCGGCTACAAAGCGATAGAAGAATGCCATGAGCACTCCGGCGACGATTGCAAGCACCACACCTTTACGGCTACCTGCATTCTTGCTCTGAGCAGCTGCGTTGTGTTTTGCGGATGCGATGGCGTTGAGGATAATTGCCAGGACAATAAGGGCTACTCCGATGAAAAGGATAACGGGATCACCCTTGGGGGCTGCGAAGTAATTGACAAACACGCCAAGGACAAGGGCGATTCCCACGCCGAGGGGGAATGCTACCGTAAGGCCTGCGAGGGAGACGGAGGCGGAGAGCAGAATGTTGGAGATATTGAAGATGATGCCGCCGACGAGCGCGCTTGCGATATTGCTGCCGCTCACCTGCATGAGGTCTTCAATGAAGCTGCGTCCGCCAGTGCCGAAGCTTCCGAGAGTGAAACCGAGAAGAAGCGATGTGAGCAGAATGCCGATCACATAATCCCAGTAAAAGAGTTCATAACGCCAAGATTTGCCGGCGAGTTTCTGCGAGTTTCCCCACGATCCCCAGCACAGCATGGTGACGAAACAAAGGACCACAGCAAGTCCGTAACTTTCAACGATAAACATAAGTGATAAATGATTGTAAGGGTGATTAGTCTATTTTGAGAACCGGAGTTATTTCACCGGGTCGACCTCATGGCGGTAGGGGGCAGACTGCTGCGCGCCGGGGCGTGTGACCGAAATGGCGGAACAGCGGCAGGCGAAATCGAC
>CAYSKE010000028.1:14209-17285 GCA_964431465.1 uncultured Muribaculaceae bacterium
GGTCGATAAAGATACGTAAATCCCTAAAAAGTGTCAAAAAAAACTGCTGTATGGTGGGCGATGGGGCACATTAATGGAGGCATTAATGCAGACGGACGCACCATGGTGCGTCCCTGCAAAGTGGTGGATATTAGACGTGTAAATCGGCTGAATAGTTACTCGGATTGGTTTTAAAGCTTAATTTGTCATAGGTTTAAATCACTTCAATAAAAAAGGTCATTTAACACAAAATTCATTTGAGATAATTTCTATCTTTGCAGCATACCACATTATAATTCACTAACCTTATGAAGAAGTTTCTTTGCAGCCTTATCATGGGAATAATGGCTTTTCCCGCTTTTTGCCAGAATGAGAATCCGGCTCTCATCGTGCGTGCCGATGACATGGGGTCGTTCCGTGCAGCAAATATCGCCTGCATGGATGGTTACAAGAACGGTATTGAGACGACTATCGAGGTTATGGTTGTCACTCCGTGGTTTCCTGAGGCAGCGCGTCTGCTCAGAGAAAATCCGGGGATAGACGTGGGGCTGCATCTTGCCTTCACGAGTGAATGGGATAATGTGAAATGGCGTCCGCTCACATCCTGTCCCAGTCTCACCGACGGCAACGGCTATTTCCTGCCCATGATGTTTCCTAACAAGGCTTATCCCGGGCTGTCGATCATGGAAAACGAGTGGGATATAAATGAAATCGAACGGGAAGCGCGTGCGCAGATCGAACTGGCACTGAAGAATATCCCGCATATCAGCCACATATCGGGGCACATGGGCTCGATGATGTTTGCACCGGAAGTAGCTGAACTGATGAAGCGTCTGGGGGAGGAATACAATCTTCCTGTGATGGACTGCACGGGGGTGATGGAGGAATACGGGCTGACATTCAAGGGATACAACGGCCCGTCGGCAACCTCGGCCGAGAAGGAGAGTGCGTTTATCAAGATGCTTGACGGACTTGAGCCGGGAAAAAAGTATCTCTTTCTTGACCATCCGGCACTCGACAATGAGGAAATGCAGACGGTAGGGCATATCGGATATGAAAATGTGGCTGTTGACCGCCAAGGGGTGACGGATCTTTTCACTAGTCAGCGCGTAAAGCAGGCTATCGAAGACCGAAACATCAATCTGATAAGCTATAACGACCTCACGAAGAGCCTGCCGCGCGGCGAAGCATCGCCCGCTCTCGACAAGGCTTTTGACAAGTATCTGAATGAGGTGGAGAAATGCGGTGAGGATCTGCACAGTATCATGATAGTGAAGGATGGCAAAGTGGTGAAGGAGCAATGGCTCGGCGAGGGTGAGAGAAACACTCCGCATGTGCTCAACTCGGTGAGCAAGACATTCACCGCCACGGCAGTGGGACTGGCAGTCGCAGAGGGACTTCTTGATGTGAATGACAAGGTGATCTCGTTTTTCCCCGACAAACTTCCCGCCGAGGTGAGCGATAATCTGAAAAATCTTGAAGTGAGGCATCTTCTCACCATGTCGTCGGGGCACGACGTGGATCCGACGCCGCTTGTGGCACGCGACGGGAGCGACGGTGCCGACTGGGTGGAGGTGTTCCTCGCCACTCCTCTGGAGCATGAACCGGGGTCAACGTTTGTCTACAATAGTCTGGGCACCTACGTCCTGTCGGCTATCGTGCAGAAGGTGACGGGTGAGAAGGTTATCGATTATCTATATCCACGCCTGTTCCGTCCGCTCGGCATCGTCGGTGCTACCTGGCAGGAGAGTCCGCAGGGGATCAACTGCGGTGGCTGGGGTCTCTATCTGAAAACCGAGGATCTTGCGAAAATGGGTCAGCTCATACTTCAGAAAGGTGAATGGAACGGGAAGCAGATTATCCCGGCATCGTGGATAGAGACTGCCACGACATCGAAGATCGAATCGCTCCCGGCCGGTGCGCGCAAGGAAACGCTGAAGATTAAGCCTAAGGACAGCGACTGGCTTCAGGGGTACGGCTATCAGATGTGGCGCTGCCGCCACAACGGTGTGCGTGCCGACGGTGCGGCCGGGCAGTATATAATCGTCCTGCCTGACGAGAATGCCGTGATTGCCACAACTGCCAAAATCAACGATATGCAGGAGGAAATCAACCTTATATGGAAGTATCTGCTGCCGGCGTTGAAGTAGAGGGGAGGAGAGAGAGCTCGGAGCACTCGGAGGGGGCGGACGCACCATGGAATGTCCGTACTATGAAGGGTGGTGAGAGCACGCGGAATAACTCGGAGTACTCGGAGGGGACGCAGACGCATAAAGTAATTACGGCGGACGCACCATGGTACGTCCGTACAAAGTGATGTATATTAGACATATCAGTTAGCTGAGGAGTTACCCGAAATGGTGGTGGGGTTAAAAAAAGGTGGAAACATTGTGGGGTTGTCGCAAATTAATTGTATATTTGCGGTGGAATTCGGGGCGTAGCGCAGTCCGGTAGCGCACCTGGTTTGGGACCAGGTGGTCGCAGGTTCGAATCCTGTCACCCCGACAAAAAATCCAACGAGAATATCGTTGGATTTTTTGTTATTGGAGGGTGGAGATGGCTTCGGTGTAGCGGGGGAGGGTTGTGGCTTTGCGGATGGCTTTGGCGGTTTTGTGGCCGATTTCGTCCTCAAGGTAGTCCCAAAATGGTTTTAGTTTGGAAAGGATCTGTGCCTCTCCGCAGAGTGTGGATTCATAGTGGTTGCGGATGCCGTTGTGGAGGTCAAGCAAATACTGGAGTCTCTTGTCGTGCTGCCACTCGCATCTATCGCGCCACTCGGCTATGAGTGACGGGCGGCCAAGTAGCCCGCGTCCTATCATCACGGCGGTGATAGATGGAAAACGGCTTGAAATTGCGTCTATATCGGCAGGAGTGCGCAGATCGCCGTTGAAGACTACGGGATGCTTGATGTGGTCGAGGAACTGCGATAATTCATCGAGGTGCAGCTCACCACTGTATTGCTGACGAGCGACGCGCGGGTGCACTGTAACATGGGTGAGAGGCATGGAGTTTATCACCTCGATGCTTTCGTTCCACTCATCGGGGGCGTTGACTCCCAAGCGCATTTTTATGGAGAACTGTATGCCGCGGGATGCTT
>CAYSKE010000029.1:0-5059 GCA_964431465.1 uncultured Muribaculaceae bacterium
CCGAGGCCGAATGTTGAAAGCGACGACCCAGATGAGCCATTATGACACACCCTCATCAATATGCTGCGTTTGAGCACCAAAGGTGCGATTATTATGGTAAGCCCTGCGCGATTGAGGCTCGGAGAGCCTGAGTAGGGTCGCCACCGCCCCATCCCACCTGACCTCGCAAGAGATCAACAATATGCTGCGTTTGAGCACCGTAGGTGCGATTATTATGATAATCCCTGCGCGATTGAGGCTCGGAGAGCCTGAGCGTAGGGTCGCCACCGCCCCATCCCATCTGACCTCGCAAGAGGTCATCAATATGCTACGTTTGAGCACCGCAGGTGCGATTATTATGATAATCCCTGCGCGATTGAGGCTCGGAGAGCCTGAGCGTAGGGGTCGCCACACCGTATCGAGATATATTTGGAGCGTCGGAGACGCGATGTTATGATCTCCACATGCCCCGCACCCTCTTCTCCCCACCTGCTGCCGGAGGTAGCATTTGTGGTAAGCCTCACGCTGCGGCTTTGCCGCGAGCGTGAGGGTTGCGCCCGGCTCCTTTCACTTCTTATTCGCCATCTTTTGCACATCAGCCGGCGTGAGTGCCCCTTCGATCAGGATAGCGTTAAAATCCTTCGGTGACCCGTTGAGAATTATATACTCATTCACCCCCTCCTTATCCGTCTTCATGTAGATATTGGTTTTCTCCTTCCCCTCGCTCACCTTCACCAGCAGCTCATACTTCCCATCCTTGATCACCTTGTCAGCCTCAGTCTTGAGCTTGGCCGAAACTTCCGCACGATCCGCCGTCAGCACCCTGATGCAATTTATCTTGCCACCGACATCCTTGAAATCCATGTCGGCGGTACTGAAATCCGGAATCATCCGGAGCATAGCCTTCGACACATACACCGAGGTCACATCATCGGCATCCTCATATTTCTCGAAGAACTTTATCGCCTGAGCCGAAGCCGACATTGCGGCCATGGCAATCAACATTGCTATAATATATACGCGCTTCATAATCATCTAATTGTTGTTATTCTACATTCCCATTGCGGCGTTCATCGCCTTATCCGACACTTGTTCGGCAAACTCCACCCCATCCATGCTTTTATTGAGAGCCTTTGCAAATATCGTCAAGGCCTTCTCCGTGGCAGCGCAAGCCTCCTGAGGGTCACTGAAAGTATCAGCCGGTTCACCCGTGCCACCGTGCTGACCACGGTTCATTGTCATCCCCACTCCCACCATAATGGCGACCGAAGCAGCAATCCCCGCAACTCGCCACCACATTGGTGCCTTCGGCATCATGCGTCGTTTGCGCTCGGCCATCTTCTCGGAAGCCTCCCAGCCATCGATAGCCCTGCTCAGCCTATCCTCCAGACCATCAGGCACCGGCACGCTCTGCTCCAGCCCGGCGATTATCCGCTTGTCAGCCTCAAACTCCTCTCCGGTCGTAGTCTCCAAAAGCTCCCGCATCTGTCGTTCTTCAGCCTCCGTAGCCTCTCCGCCGTAAAAGCGGTCAAGCAGCGTCCTTAATTCATTATTATCGTTGTTCATAACTCATTATTGCCATAAATTGATCCTTGATCCTCTTCCGGGCGCGGCTCAGCAGTGTCCTGACATTTCCGGCCGACAAGCCTGTCGCAGTCTCGACCTCCTCAAAAGAGCAATCCCCCACGTCCCTCATTCTTATCACTTCGCGTTGCCGTTCAGGTAGCCGTTCTATCAGTTCGGCAACAACACCCAAGGCATCACGCGCCTCAATCTCACGCCCCACGTCCGTTTCAGCTGCCGGTTCCGTCCCTCCCCCCACGTCGGTCTCCTCATCCTGCCGGCGGCTTCTCAGCATATTCAGGCACACGTTCTTCACAACCGTCACCCCGAATGCCTCCGGATTGTCCACTCCGTCAAGATCATCCCGCCTCTTCCAGAGCCTCATATACGCCTCCTGAACCATATCCTCGGCGTCTTCCCGGTTGCCTGTCAAGCTGAATGCTATCCGGTAGAGTCTCTGATGAAGAGGAAGAAACAATCTCTTGAACTCATCTCCCCCCATGATACTTCTTCACATTAGAGTCCACGATCTCAGCGATATCCTCCTTTCCAAACTTCCCCTTAATCTCCACCAGCACGCAATCACCCCCCTTATCCCCGCAGAACACAAGCAGATCCTTAATGTCATCCCCATTCACCTTACCATATATCCTCACCTTCTCACCCGAGTCATTCATCCTCATGATCTCCTCCAGTTCACCACGTCTCAGCTCCTCCACGCGATCGCAGAAACGCGACTTCACGACCTCATTGCAGTCACTCAGCTCAAGCACCCTAACCCCCTTGATCTTCTTCGCGATTTTACCCTCCGCGCTATCACCCGATGTAAATGCCGTGCCCACCCACATCACAAATCGCGGCACCTTCACATATTCCGCCGACTTCTCCCCGGCAAAATCACTGAACAGTTTGTCGACCTGACCGTTCTCCTTCTCGGCGCAAGCCGTAATCCCCATTGTTATCACTGTTATCAGTACAAGTATAATTTTCTTCATCGTTCCGTCGTTTTTTATTGTTATTGAAATACCGTTTCCGAAGCGCTTTCAAATATACAGACCCACCGTCCCTAAAAATGTTACACCGCTACAAAAAAATCTTAAAAAAAATCCAACTCACCTATCCGCCCCCTCCGAGTACTCCGAGTGCTCCTCACCGACCTATAAAAAATTTCCGCCTGCAGTGATACATTTTGCACCATACGTTGTTAATAGTATATCAATTCCACATGAAAAATAATGAAAGCTTTATGAAAAATATTTCCTCACGTTATGTCGGCCGCGTTGCCGTTATCGCCACTGTTTGTGTCGGATCATTGATGATGGGCGGATGCGCCTCGTTGAAAACCTCATGGGACGGCATGTCACAGACCGGACAGGGAGCCACCGCAGGCGGAGCTGCCGGTGCAGCCGCCGGCGCAGGAATAGGTGCCCTTATCGGCGGAGGCAAAGGAGCGTGGATCGGAGCGCTCGTCGGTGGCGCACTCGGTGCAGGCACCGGTGCCGCTGTAGGCAACTCAATGGATCGCCAGAAAAAAGAACTTGAAGAGCAGCTTGCCTCACTTCAGTATCAGACCGACCAAAACACTCAGGACATTGCCGACAACCGCAGCGACATCAATGCCAACCGTGCCGCTATCGAAGCCAACCGCAAGGCCATTGAGTCGATCAAGGTCGAAAGCGTGAAAGATAGCAACAACCTCGACGCGATCAAGGTCGTGATGGGTGATGCAGTGCTTTTCAAAACCGGGAAATACGACCTCTCGGCTGCTGCACAGGCTGCCCTCAGCCGCGTGGCCTACAACCTCGACCAGTTCCCCAATACCGATGTGACCGTGGTGGGCTTCACCGACAATACCGGCAGCCAGCAAGTCAACGATCGGCTCTCCAAGCAACGTGCCGAGAGCGTCGTCGACTACCTTGAGCAACATGGCGTGAAAGCCTCACGACTCAAAGCCGTGGGCGAAGGGTGGAACAACCCCATTGCAAGCAACGCTACTGCCGAGGGACGCGCTCAGAACCGCCGCGTCGAAATCTACATCACCGCCAACAAGCAGATGATCGAGAACGCTCAGGCAGGACGCATGTAACCAACGCTGATCAAACATATATTTTCAATGAAGTGATTTAAGCTTATGACAATTTAAGATTTAAGGCAGCTTCGAGGATAGTTCGGAATCACGATGAGGGAGTAATGGGGGTCCATTATGACCGAAGAGAGATTTCGAAATACCCCGAAGAAGGCTTGAAGCTTAAATATCATGGTTCATTTCACTTCGCAATTAACATTTTGTCATAAGCTTAAATCACTTCAATCTATAATTCCAGCCTTTGTTTTTCCGGGTGTCATTAACCACATGGCACCTGGATTTTTTTGTTACGAAACCACAATAAGACATTCCGTTTTATAAATTTTCACATAAATTTACCGTACCCCATCAATTACATGGTGTAGACCCTGAAAGCCAAAATATGTTATATAACATGTTTTTGCGCTCTATAATTACGAATTTACGCGCATCTTTTTCTAAACGAAAGTTAAATAAGACTAATAGTTGTTATACCCCCCCCCCCGTTTTTATATATCTTAACAATTTCGTTAATTAGCGGGCATAATTACGAAATAAAACTATTCATTAATTATAAACCAACATTATGACCCGATTCTTACGAACATTCACAATGCTGTTTGTGATGTGCTTCGCTTTAGCAGCATCGGCGCAACACAAACTTACCGGTACGGTCACCGATGAGCTCGGCGATCCGCTGGCAGGCGTGACAATCATGGAAAAAGGCACCACCAATGGTGTCGCAACCGACATTGATGGCAAATACTCCATCATGCTGCGTGGCAACAAGCCCGTCATCACCGCAAGCTACATCGGCTACTCCTCGTTTGAGAAAGCCATTGCTGCCGACGAGACTGTCCTCAACATTGTCCTGAAAGATGAGTCGCAGGAGCTCTCTGAAGTCGTTGTCGTAGGCTACGGCCAGCAGAAAAAAGTTAACCTCACCGGTGCTGTCGATCAGGTGACCAGCGAGGTATTTGAAGGTCGTCCCTCTGCCAACGTAGCGCAGATGCTCGAGGGCGCGATCCCCAACCTCAACATCTCCCTCTCCGACGGTAAACCCAGCCGCTCATCCGACTTCAATGTCCGCGGTACTGGCTCAGTCAACGGTGGTTCGGCTCTCGTGCTCATCGACGGTGTCGAAGGCGATCCCTCGCTTCTCAACCCCGATGACATCGCATCGGTTTCCGTGCTGAAAGATGCTGCCTCCGCCGCTATCTACGGTGCCCGCGCTCCTTTCGGTGTTGTGCTCATCACGACCAAGAACCCCTCAGTAGGCAAGCCCAAGATCAACTACTCGTCGATCTACTCGTTCCAGAGCCCCCAGAACGTCCCCGACGTTGTTACCGACGGCTACACATGGGCCGAGCACTTCTACAACGCTTACTACAACTACAACTTCTCGAATCCTTCGGGCATCAACAAGTCACAGCAGTTCTCCGTGGCATGGCT
>CAYSKE010000029.1:5159-8059 GCA_964431465.1 uncultured Muribaculaceae bacterium
ACTTCTCGAATCCTTCGGGCATCAACAAGTCACAGCAGTTCTCCGTGGCATGGCTCGAGGAGTACAAGCGTCGTAAAGAAACCGGTGATTTCGGCACAGTCGTTTCCGACGGTTCGATCGGCACAAAAGGTCGTTACGTTTATTACAATGAAGGCGGTGATCCCTATGATCTCCTCTACAAGGACAACACTTTCGCAACAACCCAGAATCTCTCAGTTTCGGGCTCCGACGACAAGTTTGACTACTTCATTTCAGGACGTTATTACCACTACTCAGGTCTTTTCAACTCCGACAATCACTCCGATCCCTACGATAGCTACAACCTCCGTTTCAAGGCCGGCTATCAGATGACCAAGTGGCTTAAAGTCAGCAACAACTTCGAGTTTGCTCACAACAACTTCGAGATGCCCCTCACCTACAGTGAAGGAAACGGTAACGTGTGGCGTAATATCTCCGACGAGTACAAGCCCTGTCAGCCGCTGTTCAACCCCGATGGCACAATGTCCTACATGGGTGTTTACACCGTAGGTGACCTTCTCTATGGTAACTCGACACACTTCATCAAGAACTATCAGTACAAAAACACGATCTCTTTCGTAGCCAACGCCTACAAGGATATCCTCACCATCAACGGTGACTTTACTTTCCAGCGCAAGAGCTACGACCGCACCATCCACCGCGTACGCACACCCTATGCAAAACAGGTCAATGCGGATGGAACTTCAATGATTGAGACCATTTCCGGAACTCAGAGCTACATTTCTGAAACCACAAACTACACCAACTACTACGCTACCAACCTCTACGCAACTTTCCACAAGATCTGGGACAAGAAGCATGACTTCACCGCCCTCCTCGGTTGGAACTACGAGAAGTCGCGTTACAAGCAGCTCTATGCCTACAACGACGATCTGCTCACCAACGACGTTGAGAACATCAACCTCGCTTTCGGTACCGACGCCAAGTCGATCACTTCGTCATGGAGCGCATTCCAGTTCGGTGGTGCATTCTTCCGCGCAAACTACGTCTATGACAACCGCTACCTCTTAGAGGTCAATGGTCGCTACGACGGTTCTTCACGTTTCCGCAGCGATAGCCGCTGGCACCTCTTCCCCTCAGTGTCGCTCGGATGGCGCATGAATCAGGAACACTGGTGGGCAGTTGATCCCAGCATCATCAACAACGCCAAGCTCCGTGTTTCATGGGGTCAGCTCGGTAATGCCGTAGGTCTCGGTAACTATCAGTATAAGCAGACTCTCGGAGTATCTGACTCTTCAGTTATTTTCGACGGCACAAAGCGTAAATACGTTTCTGCACCCGGTGCTCTTCCCGAAGAACTCACTTGGGAAACCGTTACAACCTACGACGTGGGTATCGACCTCGGTTTCATGAACAACCGCCTTCTCCTCACCGGCGACTACTATCAGCGCAAGACCAAGGACATGATCGTGGCCGGTCCGACCGTTCCCGACGTGTTCGGCACATCGTCGCCCAAGGGCAACTACGCCGATATGAGCACCTACGGTTACGAGCTCTCCGTTGAGTGGCGCGACGCTTTCCAGGTTGCAGGCAAGCCGTTAAACTACAGCATCCGTGCAACTCTCTCCGACTACTACTCGACTATCGACAAGTTCAACAATGCCAACAAGACTCTGAGCTCAAACAACAACCAGTCCGCTTCGGGCAACTACTACGAGGGTATGCGCATCGGTGAAATCTGGGGCTTTGTTGCCAACGGTCTCTGGCAGACTCAGGAGGAGATCGACGCTGCCGAAGCTGCTGCTGTCGCTGCAGGTCAGAAATACTACAACCCCCTCATGCAGACCTCAAAGACCTACAAGCTCTATCCCGGCGACATCAAGTTTGAGGATCTGAATGGCAACGGATATATCGACCGTGGTAAAAACACAGTGGACGATCCGGGCGACCGCAAGATCATCGGTAATGCCGCTCCCCGCTACATCTACGGCTTCCGCCTCTCGCTCGACTGGAACGGCATCTACGCCAACGCATTCTTCCAGGGCGTAGGTAAGCAGGACTGGTATCCTTCAAGTGAGGCAGCCGTGTTCTGGGGTCAGTACAACCGTCCTTATGCTCAGATTCCTTCATGGCATCTCGGCAACTACTGGACCGAGGACAATCCCGATGCCTATCTCCCCCGCTACACAGGTTACTACTCACCCTTCTACGGTGGTACATCCCGTGCAAACACCCGCTACATGCAGAATGTCGCTTACCTCCGTTGCAAAAACCTTCAGGTGGGCTACAACTTCCCCAAGCAGATCATCGAGAAGCTCCACATGCAGCAGCTTGGTATCTATGTATCGGGTGAAAACCTTTTCACATGGTCACCGCTCTACAAGCACACCAAAGACCTTAACGTGAGCAACATCTATGGTACTGACGCCGAATTCGGTTCAACCGGCGACGGCTACAACTACCCGATGATGAAGTCGATCAGCGTCGGCCTCAATGTCACTTTCTAATCACAAAGCAGGACAACACAATGAAAGCATATAAATACATAGTGCCGGTGATTGCGCTGGGGTTTGCCACCACCGGTTGCAACATGGACGAGGAGCCTAAGTCGGCGGCATCTGTCGACATGGTCTTCAGTTCGGAAAAAGGTATCGAAACCTACGCTACATCATTCTACAACGCCCTACCGAGCCCCGAGAGCGCGGTTCAGCAGGACGCGACTACCGATTACGGTCCCAAAAACACCGTCGGAGGTATGGAAGTAGGTGCATACACCGTCAACTCTTCCACCTCATGGTCGTGGGGTACGCTCCGCAACATCAACTTCTTCCTCGAGAACAACACCAATGAGAATGTCGAGGAGCGAGTGCGCAACAACTACAACGGACAGGCACGCATGTGGAGAGCCTACTTCTACTTCG
>CAYSKE010000029.1:8159-17159 GCA_964431465.1 uncultured Muribaculaceae bacterium
GTGCGCAACAACTACAACGGACAGGCACGCATGTGGAGAGCCTACTTCTACTTCGACAAACTCGTGCAGTATGGTGAAGTGCCTTGGATCGACAAGGTGTTTAACAGCCCGGAGGATCCCGACCTCTACAACGGACGTGACTCACGCGACGTGATTATCGGTCACATCATCGACGACCTCGATTATGCCATCGACCACATAACCGAAACGGGAGCTACTGCCAACGCCAACTACATCAACGTCTGGACAGCCTATCTGCTCAAATCACGCTTCTGCCTCTTTGAGGCCACATGGCGCAAATACCACGCTAACGACGACCTTGACTTCGCCCGTACCGGCTGCACCGAGTACACTCCCGCTCAGCTCTTCCAGCTTGCTGCCGATGCTGCTAAAGCTGTCATGGACAAAGGCCCGTACTCAATCTACGATGGCAAAGCCTATGAGAACGGCCGCGGTGCATATCGCGAGCTCTTCATCAGCGATGCAGCAGTCAAGCAGGAGGTTATGCTCGGTATTCAGGCCGACCTCACCCTCCGCAAAGGCTACGCCAACTGGTGGTACAACTCATCGACCTACGGTCCTCACCTGAGCATGTCCCGTAAGTTCGCAAAGAGCTACCTCAACATCGATGGAACTCCCTACAACGAGTTTAACGCCGATGGCACCTACAAGGACTTCGTGACTGAGACTACCGGTCGTGATCTCCGTCTGAACCAGACTATCCGTGCCTACGACTACACCCGCAAGAACGGTCAGGGCGCCTACGAGACGACTGCCGCCAACTTCACCGGACACTCGATGACCGGCTACCAGTTCACAAAATATGTGATGGACGACGTTAGCTGCGATGACGGTGCCAACAACTACAACGACGTGCCCTTCATGCGCTACGCTGAGGTGCTCCTGAACTATGCCGAGGCAAAAGCAGAGCTCGGCACTATGACCGACGACGACTGGGCCAACACAATCGGCACACTCCGCAAGCGCGCCGGCATAACGGGTGGTACACCCCAGACCGGCACACTCACCACCAAGCCGACTCAGGTAGAGCCTTACATTGCCGCTTACTATCCCGGTGTGAGCGATCCCGTTATCCTCGAAGTGCGTCGTGACCGCTCTATCGAGCTCTGTCTCGAGGGCTTCCGCATCAAGGACCTCAAGCGTTGGGCACAGATCGACCTTTACACTGCCGACCCGTGGGAAGGTGTATTCATTCCTGCCCTCAACACCGCTCTCGACATGAACGGCGACGGCGTGGATGATGTATGCTTCTACGACGGAGCTGCTGCTCCCGA
Organism: uncultured Muribaculaceae bacterium; assembly: GCA_964431465.1. Taxonomy (GTDB): domain Bacteria; phylum Bacteroidota; class Bacteroidia; order Bacteroidales; family Muribaculaceae; genus JAFLTL01. The sequence goes on from CAYSKE010000029.1 coordinate 9,455, forward strand.
GGGTATGGCTGCTATCGGTCTCTACATTGGCACCGACAAAAACAACAAGATCAACGTTGTGCCTGTCAACGGCGGCTACCTGATGAAAGACAACGTCGGTTCATCACGCTCATGGCCCGAACGCCAGTACCTCTATCCGATTCCTGAGGTCGTGCGTCAGCTCAATCCTAACCTGACACAGAACCCCGGTTGGTAAAACCCATTCCGGAGCAATGATTGGTTGCTATATGTGAGCATGGGTGCGACGCGACTGTCGCACCCATGTATTTGTTTTTCTGCAATAAGGACACTGCACATGAAAAAACTGATTATCACACTCCTTGCCGCTGCCTCTGTGTGGTGTGCCGGAGCTGCGGAATATAGGCTCGGATCCTACAACATACGCTACTCCAACAAAAACGACTCCATTGCCGGAAACGGATGGGGACAACGCGCACCTTACATTGCATCGCTCATCAGGTTTCACGACTTCGACATAATAGGCACACAGGAAGGTAAATACCATCAGCTGCAGGACATGCTGTCGATGATGCCCGGCTATGATTATATCGGCATCGGGCGCGACGACGGCATCCACGCCGGCGAGCATTCAGCCATCTTCTACAAGACCGACAGATTCGACGTGGTGGATCATGGCGATTTCTGGCTCTCTGAGACACCCGACCGACCGAGCAAGGGATGGGACGCTCCATCACACAAGCGCATCTGCTCATGGGGCAAGTTCCGCGACAAAAACAGCGGCGACACTATCCTCTTTATCAACCTCCACATGGATCACCGTGGAGTGCAGGCGCGTGCCGAGAGTGCCAGACTCGTGCTTGAGCGCATCAAGGAGCTTTCCGGCGACCTACCCGTAATCGTCACCGGCGACTTCAACACCGACCAGCACAGCGAGCCCTACGCTCTCATGCAGAATTCCGGAGTGGTACGTGACTCCTACGAGGCTGCCGAGTTCCGTTATGCTCCCAACGGCACCTACTTTGCATTCGAGCCCTACCGTTACACCGAAAAACGCATCGACCACTTGTTTGTCAACGACGGTTTCCGCGTTAAACGCTACGGCGTCCTCACCGACACTTACCGCGCCAGTCTCACCGACGAGCAGAAAGCCTCTGGCAAAGAACAGGTTTCCGAAAAATCGCCCGATTACACGGCGCGCACTCCGTCCGACCACTACCCTATCATGATTGTGGTAGAGACAGGCAAGTAATAGAATACGTCACAATACCTGTTTCAAAAATTGCCGCTAAATTATAACTTTGCATAAATCAATAAATCACTTCTCTGTAAAAATGAAAAAAATCTTACTTTTCAGCGCACTGGGAGCCATGCTTCTCGGAGCCTGCACGCAAAAAAATGAAAAGCCCGACTCGATGGTTGTGGCCACCTACAACATCCGCCTCATCAACAAGGGTGACTCTGCTGCCGGAAACGGCTGGGATCAGCGCGCACCTCAGGTTGCCGATGTAATCAAGTTCCACGGCTTCGACATTTTCGGCACACAGGAAGGCTTCCGCTCAGCCCTCGAGGATCTGAAAGGGTATCTCCCCGGCTATGAGTATATCGGCGTAGGACGCGACAACGGAGCCGAAAAAGGCGAGCATGCCGCAATCTTCTACGATACCGACAAGTTCGACGTGCTTGACCACGGCGATTTCTGGCTCTCTGAGACACCCGACAGTGTTTCGTTCGGATGGGATGCTGTGTGCCGCCGCATCTGCACATGGGGCAAGTTCCGTCACAAGGAATCAGGCTTCACATTCGTTTACTTCAATCTTCACATGGATCACATCGGCACTGTCGCACGTGCTGAGAGCGCCAAGCTCATCCTTCAGAAGATCAAGGAATTCCCCGAGCCCCTGCCCGTAATGCTCAGTGGTGACTTCAACGTGGATCAGGAGAGCGAAAGCTATCTGCTGCTCAATAACTCAGGTATAATGAAAGATGCCTACGACACGGCCGACCTCCGCTATATCAAAACCGCGACCTTCAACAACTATAAGCCCAACGGCTCACGCCTGAAAAGCAATGGTGATCCCCAGCGCATTGACCACATCTTCCTTTCGCCCGAGTTCGACGTGAAGAAATATGGTGTGCTCACCGACACATACCGCACTCAGAATGAAGAAGGTGAGTTCGAAGCACGCGTTCCGTCCGACCACTACCCCGTGATGATCGTGGTTGAGATGAACGATAAAGCCGAATAATCGACAGTATCATTCTACAAAGCTGTGGCATAAATGCCTGAAAGCAGGGGACGCACGGTTCTTCGCGCGTCCCCTCTATTTTTCTACTGTTCAGCCAATAAGGCCATGCACCTTTCATAATTTCCTCTTTTTTTGCAATTCACGATATTGAAATGTATATTTGTAACATAATAACCATAATTTCATATCTATGAAACTAAGATTCATCACATTTGGTGTGCTTGCACTTGCAGCCCTCTCGGCAATGGCTCAGCAGGCTTTATTTTCAAGTGCCGCAGTGAAATCACCCGAAATCAACCCCGACAACTCAGTGACGTTCAGGCTGTATGCCCCCAAAGCGATCACTGTAGAGCTTAAAGGTGACTTCCTCCCTGAAAAAGTCCGCTCGGTTGAAATGAAGGAAGACTCTGCCGGTGTGTGGACTTTCACTTCCGAGCCGCTCGCGCCCGAGCTTTATTCCTACAATTTTGTCGTCAACGGCATGCGTTATCTCGACCCGTCCAACATCTACCAGAACCGCGACGTGGCCACATGGACAAGCATTTTCATCATCAAAGGCGACAAAGGAAGCCCCGGTGATCTCTATAGCGTCAACGATGTACCTCATGGCAATCTGTCGAAAGTGTGGTACGACAGCCCGACGCTCAAACTCAACCGCCGCATGACCGTCTACACTCCCGCCGGCTACGAGAAAGGCAAAAACTATCCGGTGCTCTACCTGCTCCACGGAGCGGGCGGTGATGAAAACGCTTGGTCGGAGCTCGGCCGCGCCTCTCAGATCCTCGACAACCTCATCGCTACCGGCAAAGCTGTGCCGATGATCGTGGTGATGACCAACGGTAATCCCAACTGCGCAGCCGCTCCCGGCGAATGGGATTTCGGCATGTACCAGCCCAAATTCAGCGGCGGTGTGACTCTCCCCAAAGCTGAAGCAACGATGGACGAAAGTTTCCTCGATGTGATCAACTTCGTCGAGAAGAACTACAAGGTAGCCAAAAATAAGCAGAACCGCGCTATATGCGGCCTGTCGATGGGAGGTGCCCACTCTTTTGCAATCTCAAAGCGTTTCCCCGACAAGTTCGACTATATCGGCCTGTTCTCAGCCGCAGTGCGCATGGGAGGTGACCAGAAAGTATCGATGCTTGAGCGCATGAAAGCCGACAAGGAATTCAACAAAGAGATGGAAACACTCTTTATCGCCAACAAGCCAAAGCTCTACTGGATAGCGATCGGAAGCACCGACTTCCTATATCAGAACAACAAGGACTACCGCGATTATCTCGACTACAAGGGATTCCCTTATGAGTATGTCGAGACCTCGGGCGGTCACATCTGGCGCAACTGGCGCATATATCTCACCGATTTCGCTCAAAAGCTGTTCAAGTGATGCGCAGGATATTTTCAGCCGCCGCGTGCGCGCTGATCACCATTTCGTCGTGGGCCGCCTCCGACAAGACTGCACGCGACATCCCCTACTCGGCGAAAACCGACGCCTATTCCACCGAGAGGCTCAAGGTCGACGTGAGCTATCCCGACAATGCCGCCGGTGCACCGGTTGTGGTCTGGTTTCATGGCGGCGGACTTGAAGGAGGTGCCAAAGAGCTTCCGGCAGCAATCACCGGTAAAGGCTACGTTGTCGTAGGCGTCAACTATAGGTTGCTCCCCAATGTGCGTGTCACCGACATTATTGATGATGCCGCCGAGGCCGTTGCATGGGCGATGAAAAATGCGCCGCAATATGGTGGCGATCCAGCCAAGACTGTGGTGTCGGGGCACTCTGCCGGCGGCTATCTCTCGATGATGCTCTGCCTCGACAAGTCGTGGCTCGGCAAATATGGTGTCGATGCCGACTCGATTGCTGCCTATATCCCTTTCAGCGGACAGGCCATCACGCATTTCAATGCCCGCAAGATGGACGGGATTGACCCGCTCAGGGCAATCATCGACGAGACAGCCCCCCTTTATTGGGTGCGCCCCGATTGCCCGCCGCTGATTCTCATCACCGGCGACCGCGAGCTGGAGCTCTACGGACGATATGAAGAAAACGCCTACCTTGCACGCATGATGAAACTCGTGGGGCATAAGGACACTAAGCTGCTCGAGCTCGACGGCTTCGATCACGGCGGCATGGCGCAGCCTGCATTTTTCATCCTGAACTCCTACATCCGCGACAACCTGCGTTGACCGCGTCAAAACTCACTATCAAAAAAGCGCGCAAAAAAATGTGCGCTTTTTTATTTGCCACGAAACTATCTTTGCGTTGCTTGCGTCATATAGCTGAAATCAAACAAAAACAAAATGCCCACACTGTCCTGCAACATATTTCCGTCAAGGAGCATTTTATGGCAAATCATTCTGTCAATCAGCCGCGAGGTGCCCTCTGAGCCATCGGCTGCCGACAAGGATTTCTTTATGACAGTCTACTCCCACTACAACACGATTGTCGACAAGATATGCTTCACTTTTGCCTCCGACCTAAACGACTACGACGATCTCAGGCAAGATGCGTGGCTGAATATATGGCGCGGCATCAACTCATTTCGCGGCGAATCCAAACCCTCCACATGGATCTACCGCGTTACCATAAACTCATGCGTTTCCACCGCACGCTCCACAAAGAAGCATCGCGGTATTCTCAGCATCGACGAGGCTGAGAGATGCGTCGCCGACACCACCGACAACGATTCGGTCCAGCGGCTCCACTACCTGCTCTCATGCCTTAATCCGATCGACCGCTCCCTCATGCTGCTCAGGCTTGAAGAGCTCGACTACGAGGAAATCGCAGGCATCATGGGCATGCCGCGCAACACCATCGCCACCCGTCTGCGACGCATACGCATCAAGTTAGCCAAACTCAATAACCGGGAAGACATCTGAGACACGCTATGGAAAATATCGATAAAAATCTTGCTGAAGACTGGCAAAAGCTCTCTGATCATATCAAGCGTATGGCGGTAACTGAAAACCGTCCTGGCAACCCCATAGGCGACCTACGCCGCAAAACCGCCCTGCAGAATCTTGCCCGACGCTACCGCCGGTTTGCTATAATGGCTTTGTGCGTCATTCCGGCATCTTTCTCTTTTCTGAACTCTCATATTTATTCACCCAAATTTGGCTTATGGAGTTTCATTGTCTTCAACTCCGTCATGATCTCAGCCTCTATATTCGATTGGTGGCTCTACAGGCAGATTTCCTCAATCTCAGTCGCGACAATGCCGGTAATCGATGTTGTGAAGAAAGCGTGGATATGTCGTAAGCGACATTTGCAGTTCATAGCCATATTCCTACCGGTTGACCTGCTTTTTGTCGGCCTTTTGTATGCCGCTTCCGACCGCAATATTGCGTTTACTTGCGGGATAATAGCAGGATTTGTTGCCGGGCTCACTATCGGCCTGAAAAATCTTTACCGTTTTCTTGCCGACTATAAGGAAGTTTTCAACGCCAATGATTAACTTAGCTTTCGTGATCCACACGAAAGCCTGATGCTACAAAAGACTCCGCTGAAGATTCTGCTCGTCGGCGACGCAAGCAACTGCCACAACACGCTGGCTACCGCTTTGCGTCGGCTTGGCCACAATGTGGTTGTAGCCTCCGACGGATCACGCTGGATGCACACCCGCCGCGACATTGACCTGTCGCGACGCGATGGACTGATCGGCGGCGCATGGCTCTGGACGCGCCTCAACGCGGTGAAGCGCAGCCAATTCTCCGGCTATGACATTGTCGCAATCTCCAATCCCAACTTCCTTTCACTCCGCCCCGGGCGCATTCTTGACTTCTTCACTTTCCTCAAAGATCACAACCGCTCGGTTTTTCTCACGGCACTCGGCACCGACATTCCTTTCGTTGAAATGTGCCACGCCGCCGACTCCCCTCTGCGTTACTCAGAGTGGAAAATCGGAGACCTGCCGGCACCGATGGCCATTGCCGATCCCGGAGCCTGCTCACGATGGTGTGCGCCCGCTATGCGTCGCTTGCAGGAGAGCGTCTACACCAACATCGACGGCGCAGTCGCGGTGCTTTACGAGTATTACCTCTCGCTCCGTCGCGTGCTTCCACCGGAGAAGGTAGCCTACGCCGGCATCCCGATCGACACTTCAGCTATAACGCCTGTAACACTCCCCGACGCTCCCCGTCCAATAAGGCTTTTTATCGGCATCCAACGCGGTCGCGAGCTTGTGAAAGGCACCGATCGATTGCTGGCAGCAGCCCGCAGGATTGTGGAAAAATATCCGCAAAAGACGTCGCTTGATATCGTTGAAAACCTCCCCTACGACGAATACATCAGTCGCATGCGCTCCGCTCACATCCTTCTCGACCAGTTGTACTCCTACACCCCGGCTACCAACGCCCTCCTCGCCATGGCGATGGGGCTTGTGACATTCAGTGGGAATGAGCCGGAATTTTATGACTTTATCGGCGAGCGCGATCTGCGCCCGATCTTAGGCTGCCCCCCCGATGACCCGATGATATTCGACACACTGGAGCGCATCATCCACACCCCGTCACTCATAAAATCACTTGGTCACGCAGGCCGCCAATTCGTGCTCAGGCATAACGATAGCCTTGTCGTAGCCCGCCGCTTCCTCGACTTCTGGCTCTCCCGCGCCAACATTTAACCTCATGAGTTTCTGGCATTTGGGAGAATCTATACAATCCCGATTTTAACCCCCTCGAATTCGATGGGTTTAGACAGGAGAATGGCTTAAACGCCTTTACATTGCTTCGCTATTTATCAATGTTATCATTCAGTCGTTTTAACAGCCATGCCATGTTTTGACCAAGGTTCCGCATATTTGCCATTCCTTCGTCATCATTCAGCACCTCTCCGATATTCCTGCCGTAGACCATATTCCAGTAGGTTGAGCCAACCACAATCATTTCTTTGTTGAGCATAAAATGATTCATCGTATCAACCGCAGTCATACCACCGGCACGGCGCACAGCGGCAACTGAAGCCCCAGCTTTATGTTTCAACATTCCGGGATTCGTAGCCACAACCACTCCACCCCGGTCAAGAAACGCCTTCATTTTAGACGAGACATCAGCAGAATAGACCGGGGAACCTAAAACAATTCCATCCGATTTCACCATTTTGCTGAATATATCACAGAAGCCATCACCTTTGAAAACGCAGTTGCCCTTACCTTGACAGGCAAAACATGCCCGACATGGCAGAATATCCACATCCGCCAACTGAATAAGCTCAGTCTCAATTCCCTGCTTATTCAGTTCTTCAAAAATAGTATTAATGATAATCGCGGTATTTCCATCCTTGCGTGAGCTACCACTTATGCCTACAACTTTCATTTGCCATTAAAAACGAATTAGATTTTCAATATCTCCGCTTTGAATAGCGGTTATATGATTCCTTATCTTCTCTATCGGCCAGTTCCACCATTTTAATTCCAACAATTTAACCACGATATCAGGTACGAACCGATTGCGTATCTCCTTAGCCGGAACACCTCCGACGATGGAATATGGCTCTACGTCCT
>CAYSKE010000030.1:0-16835 GCA_964431465.1 uncultured Muribaculaceae bacterium
ACAAGGCGTTTTTTATCGAGCGGACGGGCACGGGCGATGATCTTCATATCCTCCACGCGGTCGACAAGTTCGTCGTCAGTGAGGGCTGCAAATTCAGGACCGGTGATAATGTTGCGGTCATTGTCAGTGTTGTCGTTCCAAAGCCCCACCTGTCGGCCGATCTCGCGTGCGGTTGCCGGTGTGTCGCCGGTTACAATCTTGATCTTGATACCGGCGTTGAGTGCTTCCTTGACCGCGGCCGGCACTTCGGCTCTTACGGGGTCGGAGATTGCCACAACGCCTTGGAAGGTGAGACCGCACGATTTCAGGTCGCCGGTATCAACTTTCTGCCCGGCGGGGATTTCAGCGTATGCAAACCCGAGAGTGCGCATCGCCTGATTCTGATAGCCGAGCAGCAGAGCATCGAGAGCGGTTTGGTCGACAGGTCGGTTAGTCGACATCGCATAGACGATCTCCGGCGCACCTTTCACAAATAGATAGACTTTTCCATCAGGGTTCTTCACCACTGTGGCCATGTATTTGCGCTCGGTAGAGAACGGAATCTCGTCGAGTGTGGTAGCCTGAGAGCGCAGCGGACGGTAGTCGGTACCCGATGCGCGTAACCAGAGGAGGAGCGCGCCTTCAGTGGGATTGCCGAGCACCGAGGGGACGTCGGTCGACAGATCAAGCTGCGCCGTGGAGTTTACCGCCATATTTTCCTGTAGCAGTGCGGTGTCGCCAAATGCCTTTACTTCGGCGACCTGCATACGGTTCTGAGTCAATGTGCCGGTCTTGTCGGTGCAGATAACCGTAGTGGCTCCCATTGTCTCGCAGGCGTGCATCTTGCGCACGAGATTGTTGGTCTTGAGCATACGGCGCATGGAGTAGGCGAGCGCGAGGGTGACAGCCATCGGGAGCCCCTCTGGAACGGAGCAAACAACCAAAGTAACGGCAATCATCACTGACTGAAGAATGTAGGCACCGAACGACATCCAGTCGATAGCGGCGTCGGCACGGAGGAGGTAGACAGTAATGCGCCCCACAATGATGAGTGCGCCTATGATGTATGACGCAATCGAAATAAGATGTCCTAAGCGTTCAAACTGCTCATCGAGCGGCGTTTTAGTGTTGTCGGTAATCTGAGCCGCTTCGTAGACCTTTCCGTTTTCAGTAGCGTCTCCCACGGCGGTTACAGTCATTACCCCATGCCCTTCCATGACTTTTGTTCCGCGCATGACGCTGTCGGAGGGGAATGTTGCGTCGGGATCAAACTCTTCCTCAACGACCGTTTTGTGGCATATCGGTTCGCCGGTGAGAGTTGACTCATCCACATTGAGAAGCGTGGCTTCCTCCAGATGGCCGTCGGCAGGGATCTCGTCGCCGGTGTTGAGCATCACGGTGTCGCCCACCACCACTTCGCGGCGTGCGATTTGTGTCGGGTGTCCGTTGCGTATGACGGTGACAGGCTCATCGTCGCTCACTTGATTTAGCAGCGCAAACTCCTTGTCGGCTTTTGCCTCGAAGTAAAACGATAGCCCCGTGGCAAGGATTATCGCAATAAAGATACCGGCCGGTTCAAAAAACACTCCGCCCCCCTCATGCAATCCGAAATACTCATAGAGTGAGATAGCCAGTGATAGAACGCCTGCAACAATCAGAATGAGAATCAGCGGATCCTTGAACTTTTCCAGAAACTGTATGAAAAGTGACTTCTTGGCGGGAGGGGTGAGGATATTCTCGCCATGTTTCCGGCGGCTCTCGATAACTTCGCTGTCGGTCAATCCCTTGTAGGTCGTTTGTTGCTGCATGAGGTATGTGCGGATTATTTATATATAGTCTTTGTCACAAAGTTACAACAAATACATTGCCTCCGGCGTTTGCTCAGCCAAAAAAATACTACCTTTGCACCCGAAATCAACCGTTGTCAAAGTCCGAACGATGGCTACAGGTACCCAGCAGAGCAACACACTCACCCGCAAGCTATGGAACAGGGAGTATATCAAAGTGATGATATGTAACTTCCTGTTGTTTTTCGCATTTTATCTTCTCACTCCGCTGCTTCCGATCTACCTCTATGAGCAATTCAAAGCTGACAAGGATACTATCGGCATCGTGCTTTCAGGCTATGTGATAGCTACTTTGCTTATCAGACCTTTCAGTGGTTTTGTTGTCGATTCTTTCGACCGCAAGCGTGTGCTGACGATCTGTTTCTTTGCCTTTTTTATTCTTTTCACCGGCTATGTCGGTGCGGGCACGTTGCTGATGTTTGCGATCGTGCGCACGCTCCACGGAATACCTTTCGGCGCAACGACGGTCGTCAACAGCACCGTTGCGATCGACGTGCTACCGTCCGAACGGCGCAACGAGGGGATAGGGTATTATGGCCTCAGCAACAATCTGGCAATGGCCATCGCGCCGAGTGCGGGCATCTACATCTATCACGCAACCGATAATTTTATGCTCCTTTTCTGGTTGTCGCTGATTCTTGCTTTGGCAGGATTCCTATGCTCCACATCGGTCAGGCTGCCACGTGACAAGCGCACGGCAGGGCGTCCTAAGCTGAGCCTCGATCACTTTTTCCTGACCCGTGCGTGGTTGCTTGCCGTTAACATCTGCTTTTTCGGCTTATGCTGGGGTGTGATGAGCAACTACGTGGCACTATATGGCAAGCAGGAACTCGGCATAACCGACGGTACAGGCATTTTCTTCATGCTGCTATCCGGCGGACTGTTTGTGTCACGCCTTTTCGGAGCAAAAAGCCTCCGGGCGGGCAAACTCACCAAGAACGCGACGGTGGGTGTGCTGCTCTCGCTTGTGGGCTATGGTATGTTTGCTTTTGTGGTGACTCCGTGGAGCTACTTTCTTTCGGCACTCCTTATCGGACTTGGCAACGGGCAGATGTACCCGGCTTTCCTGAACATGTTTATCAGCGTGGCGCGTCATGACCAGCGTGGCACAGCCAACTCGTCGATACTCATTTCATGGGATCTCGGCATGGGGCTCGGGATTTTGCTCGGAGGATTTATAGCCGAGAGTGTTGGCTTCTCTGCAGCTTTCCACACGGTAGCGTTCATGCAGTGCGCCGGCACATTGCTGTTTATCTTTGCAACAAAAGAATTCTTCCGTCGCCGCCGCCTCGCTTGATTCTGCAGTTTTTGAAGTTGGAATTTGGAATAAGCGGTTTATTTATTATCTTTGTTAAATCCATAAAATATAAACCTATTGGCAGACAAAGATATGACAAATCCTCATCGTTATTGCGTCATAATGTGCGGCGGCATAGGCAGCCGTTTCTGGCCCTACAGCCGTAGCGCGTGCCCCAAGCAGTTTCTTGATATTCTCGGGACAGGGCGAACGCTTTTGCAGATGTCCTACGACCGCATTCTGCCGATTGTCGACAAGAACAATATTCTGGTCGTCACCAATGCCGACTATGCCCCTCTGGTGAAGGAGCAGCTCCCCGACATTGACGACGCCCACATCCTGCTTGAACCGGCCCGCCGCAACACCGCGCCTTGCATCGCATGGGCTGCCTGGCATGTGGCTGCACTTGACCCGCAGGCGTCGATGGTTGTCACTCCGAGTGATCACCTCATCACGCGCGAGCGCGAGTTTGAGGAGGCAATACGCAAGGGTTTTGAATTTGTGGAAAGCAACGATGCGTTGCTCACACTCGGCATTCAGCCCACGCGCCCCGAAACGGGCTACGGCTACATTCAGGTGGGAAGCCCGACCGAGGTTGAGAATATCAACCGTGTCAAGACCTTTACCGAGAAACCCGATCTGAGCCTTGCCGAGGTATTTTTGCAAAGCGGCGAATTTTTCTGGAACTCGGGCATCTTTATCTGGGGAGCCGAGACGATCAAGCGGGAGATGCGCAAGCATGCCGCTGATATAACCACGGTATTTGACCGCGGGCAGGAGCTTTACGGCACTCCCGGCGAGACGGAGTTTATCCGTGAGAATTTCCCCGGCTGCATGAGCATTTCGATTGATTTCGCCGTGATGGAGAAAGCGCGCAATGTCTATGTGGAAACGGTGCGTTTCGGTTGGAACGACCTCGGCACATGGAGTTCGCTCTACGACAACTCTCCACGCAACAAGGCCGGCAATGTGGCTCAGAACTGCCATGTGCTCTCCTATGACTCTACGGGTAACATCTTTGCTGTCAAAGAGGATAAACTCATCGTGGTCGACGGCCTGAAAGACTACATCGTGGCCGATGCCGGCGATGTGCTTCTTATATGCCGCAAAAGCGAGGAGCAGCGCATAAAGCAGATGGTGAACGACGCACGCGTGAATTTCGGTGATAAGTATCTTTGAGGCAAAACCGTGTCGCAGGAAGAATTTGATATAAGGGAAAGTGTTTCAGAAGGCGCGGGGAAGCGTGAGCAGGAGATAGAGAGAGCCTTGCGCCCGGGTGCTTTCGCCTCGTTCAGCGGTCAGGACAAGATCGTCAGAAATCTTAAAGTGTTTGTGGCGGCTGCACGCAAGAGAGGTGATGCGCTGGATCATGTGCTTCTCTACGGCCCTCCCGGGCTCGGCAAGACCACTTTGTCGGGTATAATAGCCAACGAGCTGGGGGTGAACCTGAAAGTCACCTCAGGGCCTGTGCTTGACAAGCCGGGCGATCTGGCGGGAATACTCACTTCGCTTGAGCCTTACGATGTGCTTTTTATCGACGAGATTCACCGTCTGAGTCCCGTGGTGGAGGAGTATCTCTACTCGGCGATGGAGGATTACCGCATCGACATCATGATCGACAAAGGGCCCGGAGCGCGAAGCGTGCAGCTTTCGCTTTCTCCTTTCACCCTCATCGGTGCCACTACGCGCAGCGGCTTGCTCACTTCGCCGTTGCGGGCGCGTTTCGGCATACCGTGCCATCTGGAGTATTACGATCACAATGTGCTCCGCTCGATCATACTGCGCTCCGCTGCACTGCTTAACGTGAAATGCAGCGAGGAAGCGGCCGGTGAGATCGCTATGCGCAGCCGCGGAACGCCCCGTATCGCCAACGCTCTCCTCCGTCGCGTCAGGGATTACGCGCAGGTCGAAGGATCGGGCAGTATCGACATCGACATCGCGCGCTATGCACTCGAAGCCTTGAATATCGACCGCTACGGTCTTGATCAGGTCGACCATAAGCTGCTCATAACGATAATCGATAAATTCAACGGCGGCCCGGTGGGAGTCGGCACCATAGCCACAGCCATCGGCGAGGATGCCGGGACGGTCGAGGAAGTGTTTGAGCCTTATCTTATCAAGGAAGGATTTATCAAGCGCACTCCGCGCGGACGCATGGCGACTGAACTTGCCTACGCGCATCTCGGGCGTCAGCGCAACATGCCGGGCGAGCCGACGCTCTTCCGATGAAAAATTGTGCCGATGGAAAATAATATAACCGACATCGTGCCTGATGAACCCGATGTGACCGACAGGATTAGATATGTCGTGAAGCTCTCGGGGCGTTCACAGGCGCAGTTTGCACGTATGCTCGGCATTGATCCGGCCAATTTGTCGAAAATCATAACAGGCCGCCAACCGGTTTCCAACGGATTTATAAACCGTCTGGTTGCCGATGCCGGAGTGTCGAAACGTTGGCTTGTGAGCGGCGAAGGGTATCCTTTTGAAAAAGAACGCGACAATTTTGCCGGTATAGGTATCGAAGATGGGCTGACGGTGCGCAACGCCGTAGGCTCTACGCCGCTCTATGATGTAGACGTGACAGCCGGTGGGGTAGAGCTTTCGAGGATGTTTGCCTCCGATAACATTGCCGGGTATGTGAATATCCCCGGCCTTAATCCCGATTGCGTGCTTGTGAGAGTGTCGGGCGACAGCATGACACCGCTTGTGCCTGCCGGATCTTATATCGCTATCCGCAAGGTCGACATCACCGCTCCCATCATCTGGGGGCAGGTCTATGTGGTTGTGACCGACGATTACCGCATGGTCAAGCGCGTGCGCCGCAATGTCGATCCCATGTGCGTGACACTCCACAGTGAGAATCCGCAATACGATGATATCGAGATGCCGCTCGACAGCATACGGGCGATATTTTATGTCGAAGCAGTGATAGATTGTCGAAGATTATGAAGCTTATATGGTTCCCAGAGAGTTTTGCCGGGGCAGGAGCATCTTTTGAAAAGACACTTCCGGCATGTAGGCTGGCCGTTGAGACAGCCATAGTGCGCCACGGCACACCGCTTTTCCTGCCGGGATGGAGCGAAAACTGGAGCGGAGTCATAGGGATTGGAGTTGTGATAGAGAGGCTTGGGCGGCACATCGACAGCCGTTTTGCCCACCGCTACTACAGTCAGGTAGTGATTGCCGTGAAAGCGCGTCCCGACAACGAGGAATATCTCTTGCCGGAATATGCCGATGCCATGTTTAGCCACGACGGAAGCATCCTTGTGTCGAAACCGGTTGCCCCGGATGACTTAGCCCGTATAGACCCTCCGGTTCAAGTTGGAAGTATGGAATATTTGATTGAAAGACTTGATAAGGCTGTTGCTGCGGCAAGCCGGGCATTCACTCTTCACACCGGCGACGTGATCATAGCGGGTGAGGTAGGCATAATCCCTTTTGTGCCAGACACACGCCTGTCATTCACTCTCGGCGAAACCACTATACTCACCCATAAAATCAAATAGCTCGGCATAGATATAAAGTATGGACGCACGGCTCGTGCAATGCGGTTCAAATAGGAATGTTTTGGCATTAAGAGTAGGGACGCACGGCTCGTGCGTCCTCTTGATTATCAGTGCGTAAAACGCGCGGCTATTTAGAATAGGACACCGTTGGCGGGGATATGTGCGCCGAGGACTGTCAGGGAGTTGGCGACGGCATAATCGAGGATGGTGTTGCGGGTCTTTACCGATAGCTCCGGATCGCTGTCGTAGCGGGCGCAGATCGTGGGGTCGATCAGCTGCAGGGATGCGCCGTGCATGATGTCGCCAACAAAAAGCAGATTGCCGAGACGATAGACCGTATGGCCCGGTGTATGACCGGGTGCATCAATGCACACTACGTCATCAATAACTTCACCGCCGTTGATCCAACGGATGCGCCCGTCGTATTCGCGCATAATGGCGGTATATGCATCGGGCTGCTTCGATGCCATGAAGTCTTTTTCGTTTGCAGGAATGTAGAGTGTGGCATTGTCAAAGACGGCTTTGCCGCTGCTGTCGATGAGTCCGCCGAGATGGTCGCCGTGGGCGTGGGTTATGTATATCGCTTTTATGTAGCCCGGCTGCACTGCAAGCAGTGACAGACGTTCGGCTGCCTTGCCACGGGTGGAACTTCCCAATCCGGTGTCAAACATGATGTAGTCGTTGCCGGTTTTCACCAGAAAGCAGTTCATGGCCGACGCTACGCGGCCTTCGGGTGCCAAAGCGTCGACTTTTGCTTTATCTGCATCACTCTTGCCATAGAAAAGCGATGCCTTATGTGCCATTTCCGGATCATCGGAGCACTGCAAAGTGTAGACTTCGTAGCCACCGGATGTGAATTTGAAAATCCCCAGTGGCATTTCTCCACCTTGCCGGGCAAACACCGCTCCGACAGGGTTGATGCCTGCAATGCTTTGAGCGTCGAGGTGTTGTGGGGCGAGTGCTGCGGTCATGCCTAATGCCAATGCCATTTTTACAGATGCTTTCATGATGACAGGTGTTTGATTTCAGAAGTTTGCAAGAACGATAGTAGCGCGTGGCGCGAGCTCGATATTGCCTTCAATGGGATAGGGGGTGTTGTCGAGAATGTTGTGGAAAGTGCGTCCATCGGGAAGTATCTCGGCATAGTGGTCAGCGTCGACGATGGCAGAGTGTCCCGTACCGTTCATAAGCACAAGCACCTGATGGTCGCCAAGTGTGCGGGTGTAGACGTAGATGCCGTTGCGCGGAGCGAAGTGCTTTAATGCACCGCGGGCAATCACGTCGTTGGCAGGCTGACTTCTGCGCCACTTGAGCAGCGATGACAGATAATCGAAAGCCTCGTTCTGCATGGGGGTGCGTCCCTCGCGGGTAAATACCGTGGTGGTGTCACCGGGAAATCCGCCGGGCATGTCAAGACGTATGGCAGGGTCACCCCCTTTGTCGCGCGTGCCATGCATGAGTATTTCCGTACCATAGTAGATCTGCGGTATGCCGCGCGAGGTGAGCAGGAATGTGAGAGCCTGTTTCCATGAGTCGAGATTCTCGGGCGCTTCCTTCAGGAAACGGTCGGTGTCGTGGTTGTCGAGAAACGTGAGGATGTGCTGTGGATCAGGGTAGAGATAATCGGTGGAAAGATGCTCATAAACGCTGTGTAGTCCAGTCCCTTTATCGACGGTCTCTTCGCCGAAATAGTCCTTGCCGCCAAGAATGAATTTGAAATCCATTACGGTCTTGAGGCGTGGATCAATGCTGTTGACTTTTGATCCGCGCTGCCAGAATGCGTTGGAGGCGTCCGATTCATACCAGCACTCGCCTACGATGTTGAAATAGGGATATTCATGGTCGACGGCATCGATCCAGCGTGCCATCCCTCTCATATCGGCATAGGGATATGTGTCCATGCGTATGCCGTCGATCTGCGAGTCCTCGATCCAGAAGATCGAGTTCTGGATAAGATAAGTGAGAAGATGGGGATTAAGCTGGTTTAGGTCGGGCATTCCGCGGTTGAACCATCCGTTGACCGTGAGGTCACGGTCGATGTCGCTGGCATAGGGGTCAAACAGCGAGTAGAGCTTATGGTTTGAGCCGACAACCGTCTGCTCTTTCTCAAACTCAGCCTGATGGTTGAACCAGTCGCTCGACGGAAATTTCTGCATCCACACGTGGCTGCTTCCGCAATGATTGAAAATCATGTCCATCACTACTTTCAGGCCGCGATCGTGGGCTGCTTTCACAAAGTCGCGCCACTCGTCGTTGCTGCCGAAGCGTGGATCGATGGAATAATAGTCGGTCGTGGCGTAACCGTGGTAGGAGCCGCCGGGCTGATTGTTGGTGAGCACGGGATTAACCCATATTGCTGTAACGCCAAGATCATCTATGTAGTCAAGATGATTGCGCAGACCCTTTATGTCGCCGCCATGACGTGCACCGGGACGACTGCGGTCGGCGCCCGACGACATGCGGAAATTGCGTCTGCCCGGGTTATTGGCCTGAGCGGAAGATGGTGCCGGTGGCGTGGGACGCATGGAAGCGGGCAGGTCATTGTTGGTTGTATCGCCGTCGGAAAAGCGATCCGGCATGATGAGATAGAGCACGTCGGAGGCGTCAAAGCCGGGATTGTCGGTTGGTTTCCATGTGCGTTTTTTCAGTTCATAGCCAACGGTCTGCTTCTGTTTGCCAAGTGTGAACGACAACGACATTGTGCCGGGCGCTGTCTCCTTGCCGAGAGTCAGATAAACGACCTTATAGTCCGTTGATCCGTCGAGATCAGCGATGTCGGTAATTTTTACACCGGGGTAGTCGACCGTCATTACGGCATCCTTCACATTGTTTCCGTAAATGAAAAGCTGAAGTGTGTCGTTTGCCATACCTGTCCACCAGTAGGGTGGATCGATCGATGTGACAAGCGGAGCTTTTTTTGCAGCTGTAGCATAAAACGCAAGCATTATGACAGCAAGAAATGTAAGAATTTTTCTCATGAGGGAGTTGTTAATGTGATAATGATATTAGACTTCCGAATGTGAATAAAGTTTAATGCGGTAGTGCATTTCCGCATTAAACTTTACTTAGTGCTTATATAAAAACAAAACTTAAAATTGATAGCAGCAGGATAAGATTTATTTGGGAGGAGCCCAGAAGGCTTCCTCATCGTTTGTGTTGTTGCCCCCTGTGTAGTTGAATCCCTCGGGAATGAGGGCGATGAAGTTGCCGCGTTCGCCCGTAGTGGTCCTTTTGCTTCCTTCAGGTTCCGAGCGGTTTATGGTGTTGCACATCAGGATATAGAGATTCTTTGCCATGTAGCGCTGGAGATAGCTTTCAACTGTTTCTTTTTTCTGGTGGTTCCAGTTGGCATCTTCTGAAATTTTAAGGGGTTGTCCGGCAATAAGGCGGTGACGCACTTCACCGGGATGAAGCAGATTGTCGTTTTCGTCGGTCACCCAAGTGTCCCATGTCGGATCGACCCATATCCATTTTCCAAGCTGGCTGCTCCATGCCACGGTGATGACATGAGAGTCGTTGTCGGTGTCGTAGAAGCGTGGAATGCAGGAGATATATCGTGCCGGAATTCCCTCGGCAAGCAGAGCCTCGGTGAGCATGATTGCCATGAACCGGCAGTTGAGTCCGCGGTTCTCTTTCTGACATATATCGTAGAGTGCTCCGAAATTAAAAGGAACGTCGGGCCACTTTGAGCTTCCGTCGTGACGTATTGTCTCATGCACGAAGTGAAGCAGATTCTTTATGCGTGAGATTTCATCGCCGTTACCTGCCACACTGTCGAGGTTGAAGCGAAGGCGTGTGGCGGTCAGTGCGCTGTCGGAGGCGGGTGCATACTTGAATTCGATCGGAGTGCCTTTGGCGACGTAGGGGGCACACTTTTTCAATAAATCAAGTTTGTTTATGTCACGGTCGGGATCATTAAATTTACCGGAAGGAACCCATGTGTCGGCAAGTGCCTCGGCGTTGTAGAGCGACAGAAGGCCTGATAAACGGCGGCTGCTGCCAAGAGCCATCTTGAAGAGAAATTCTTGCTTTTCACTTGCCATGGCCGATGTGATATACGCGCTGAGTTTCTCAAGCTGCGGCATAAATTCATCGCGGCGTGCTGAAAGCTCGGCTTCAGGAGTGACAGGGATATTGTTGGCAGCGATGACTGCACCGTTCACTTCATAGCCTTTGAACGAGGGGCAATTTTCGTTTTCGCCAAATCCGGTATTGACCACCAGTCCGTTGAATATCACTTTTTCTGCCAAAGGACAGTTGCGCATATATAGTGCTCCGCCTGTGCTTAGCACCGGGCCGTTGAAAGTGACCGATTTGAGTTTCGGGCAATCAAAGAAGCAATAGCCGTCAGTGTGTCCGACCATACCGTTGAATTCCACCGTCTCGAGTTCTGGACAGTTCTGGAACGATCCGCCGGAGACGTAGTCCACATCACCCTCGTAGACGAGACGCCTCAAGGATTTGAAACTCTTGTTGTTGAACATCAGTGCTTGGTCAAGGTTGCCGGAAATGACAAGCTCGGTCACATCATCGGTGTCGCCATTGACAGGAAGCTGATCGGTATTGATTTTCAACGTCCTTCCCGATACGGAAAAGAAAAACATGAGTGCAAGAATTGCCAATGTTGATCGGTTGATCATGTCTTTATGTTTTAAGGGTGGAAAATGTGCGTAAATATATAAAAAAAAACATTTTACGAGAAGTTGCCGGTATTTTTTATTATATCTTGTATGACAAGTGATGCAAGGGTGAGGCCGAAGATGCCGGTGATGTGTGCCAGAGAGCCGTTGGCACGCTCCGCAGTATCCGTGACAACATCCTTGTTTTTGACCAATTCAGGCGAATAGACGCACTTGAATTTCCGGCGGGGGAATTTTCCCTCTTTCTTAAACCTTCGCCTCAGCGACGCTGCAAGAGGGCATCCCTGCACTTTCCAGAACTCGGTGACATCGATGCGCGTCGAGTCTAATTTCAGTGCGGCTCCCATAGAGGAAAAAAGTTTTACTCCGGGAGTGGATGTGGCGTGAAGGATGAGGGCGGCTTTGTCTTTGAGGCTGTCGATCGCGTCGATGACATAATCGTAGTTTTCCAGCCCGAAAGAGGGTGCCGTCTCCTCACAGTAAAACTCGCGTATGGCCCTCACGTTGCAATCGGGACTGATTTCGCGGATGCGTTCGGCCATGACCTCGACTTTGACACGCCCGACAGTGGATGCGGTGGCCATGAGCTGACGGTTGATATTGGAGTCGCACACGCAGTCGGAGTCGACAATGGTGATATTGCGGAGACCGGTGCGCACAAGACTCTCGACGCACCAGCTTCCCACACCTCCCACGCCGAAAACGATCACACGCGCTTTTGCCAGCGCGTCCATGCCGTCGTCGCCAAGAAGCAGACGGCTTCGGTGGAAAACGGAATCTGCCATAGAAATTAAGATCTTTTCCGCAAAGATAACAAAAGAGAGGGAGAGTGCCACTCATAAACACTCTCCCTCAGGGCATATAAATATAAATGGTTGAATATATAGTTTACCGCAATATCTGAAAGATATTCAGGTAAACCCTTTGGGCGTCAGTTGTTTTCGGGACGGAGCTTGCGCACTGTCACAGCTGTCTGCCACATTTCGCTTTCACGTAGAGCCTTAAGTTCTTCTTCAAGTCGGTCGCGATAGTCGGGACGTGAATTGGAATCGATGGATTTCTGAGCCTCGGTGCCTTCCTTCACGCTCTGATAGAGCTGCTGCACCACGGGCTTGATAGCATCGTGGAAAGGACCCATCCAGTCAAGGGCACCACGCTGGGCGGTAGTGGAGCAGTTGGCATACATCCAGTCCATGCCTTTCTGCGCGAACAGCGGCATGAGCGACTGGGTGAGTTCCTCGACTGTCTCATTGAATGCCTCGGAGGGGGTGTGGCCGTTTTCACGCAGAACTTCATATTGGGCGAGAAGGAGTCCCTGAATGGCACCCATGAGCGAACCGCGCTCGCCGGTGAGATCGCTCACTGCCTCACGCTGGAAGGTCGTTTCAAAAAGATAGCCGGAACCGATGCCTATGCCGATAGCGAGCGTGCGATCAAGCGCACGGCCGGTGTAGTCCTGATAGATGGCGAATGAGGAGTTGAGACCGCGCTTTTCAAGGAACATGGTGCGGAGCGAAGTGCCCGAGCCTTTGGGGGCGACCATGATGACGTCGATATCGGCAGGAGGCACGACTCCGGTGCGGTCATTCCATGTGATGCCAAACCCGTGGGAGAAATAGAGGGCTTTGCCGGCAGTGAGATAGGGCTTTATTCGGGGCCAGACAGAGATGACGGCAGCGTCGGAGAGAAGGCACATGATGATGGTGGCTTTCTCACATGCTTCCTCAATGCCGAAAAGGGTCTCGCCCGGTTTCCAACCGTCGGCTATGGCTTTCTCGTAGGTCTTGCCGGGACGCTGACCGACGATAACATTGAAACCGTTGTCGCGGAGATTGAGGCTCTGCCCGGGTCCCTGCACGCCATAACCGATCACGGCTATAGTCTCGTCTTTAAGTACTTCGTGTGCTTTTTCAAGTGTAAACTCGTCGCGGGTGACAACTGTTTCTTCAACACCGCCAAAATTAAGTTTTGCCATAATTGTAATGGTATTTTTGTAATTATTTATTTCTATTTCTTTGAATAAGAGGCGTCACGGTGAGCAAGGTAGTCGGTGACATGCTCGACCGGATCTTTGGTGACGCACACCGGCCCTGAACGAACGAACTGACGCAAACCGTACTCTTTAAGCTCCTCAAAAAGAGCCTCGGTTTCGTCGCCATGTCCTGATTTTTCGATCACGGTGTAATCCTCGGTTATATCGAGTATGCGGGCGTTGTGGCGACGTATGATTTTCTCCAGAAACTCCTCGTTGAGCAGATTGGCGGTGGCGACTTTGTAGAGTGCCACTTCCTGCCAGATGATGTCGTCGTCGGTGTAGAGAAATGCCTTTATGACGTAGATCTCTTTCTCTATCTGCGCTACGATTTTCTCCATGATAGGGCGGTCGGCGTAGCACGTGACGGTCGTCTTCATCACGCCGGGGATTGATGTGCGGCTTGCACCGATACTCTCGATGTTGATGTTGCGGCGGGTGTAGACTACCGCTATAAGGCTGAGAATTCCGACTGTATTCTCTGAGAAGACTGTGATTGTGAAAAGTTGCTTTTCCATAATGATTCAGATTCAACGGAATACAGGTATTTCATAGAGGCAGTTAGGCGCAAGCAGCATCTTGTCGATCGAGCCACCGATAGGGATCATGGGGAATATCTTGTCGGCGGGATCGATGTTGACGTTCAGCAGATAGGGGCCGTCGTGGGCGAGCATGCGGGCTATCGCGTCGTCAAGCTGGTTGCGGTCGGCCACACTATCACCCTCAATGCCATAGGCGGCCGCGATCTTGATGAAATCGGGATTGAGCATGGGGGTGTAGGAGAAGCGGTTGTTGAAGAACAGTTCCTGCCACTGACGCACGTTGCCGAGGAAATCATTGTTGAGAATGATAATCTTTACAGGGATGTTGTGCTCCATGATGGTGCCGAGTTCCTGCATGGTCATCTGGAACCCGCCGTCGCCGACAAAGACGACAACCTCACGGTCGGGCATCGCAAGCTTCGCCCCTATTGCAGCGGGAACTCCAAATCCCATCGTGCCGAGGCCGCCTGAAGTGATGCAGCTCCGGGTGGAGGAGAAGCGGAAGTAGCGCGCGCCGAACATCTGATTCTGCCCCACGTCGGTGGCCATGATAGCCTTGTTGCCGGTAGCGTCGGAGATCTTGCGCACGACTTCGCCCATCGATATTGTAGAGCCGGGTGCACGGTAAAGCTGGTTATTGATTACCATTTCCTGCTCAGCCTGATCTATCTGGCTGAACGATTCTATCCACCGTGTGTGTTTGGCCGGACTGATGCGCTCGATGATGGCGCGGAGTGCCTGACGCGCATCGGCATGAATCGGAACGACGGGATGAACGAGCTTGCCGATTTCCGATGCGTCAATGTCGATGTGAATGATTTGTGCCTGACGGGCGTAGGTGGCAAGATTGGACGTGGCGCGGTCGTCAAACCTCATGCCCACGGCAAGAATGACATCGGCTTGATTTGTCGACACGTTCACGCTCAGGTTGCCGTGCATGCCCACCATGCCTTTGTTGAGCGGATGAGCGGTGGGGACAGCCGACAGGCCGAGCAATGTCGATGCCACGGGGATGTCGGCTTTCTCGATCAGTTCGATCACCTCCTGCTCGGCTTGCGACAGAATCACTCCATGACCGATGATCATGAGTGGCTTCTCGGCTGTGTCGAGAATCTCACACGCAAGCTGAATCTTGTCGTAGTCAAGCTCCGGCACCGGCTCATAGGAACGGATGAAATCGCACTTGCGGTATTCATCCCAGTGCATGGTGGCAGTCTGCGCATCTTTGGGGATGTCGATGATCACCGGACCGGGGCGACCTGTCGAGGCGATGTGGAAAGCGCGTGCCACAGCCCAAGGGATCTCGTCGGCGGTGCGCACCTGTATCGCCCACTTTGAGATCGGGTTGGTAATGTCGATCATGTCGGTCTCCTGAAATGTGTCGGAGCCGAGATTGGCCGTGGTTACCTGCCCTGTTATGACTACGAGTGGAGTGGAGTCCATTTTTGCATCGGCTATGCCGGTGATGAGATTGGTGGCTCCGGGGCCTGAAGTGGCAATGACCACTCCGGGACGTCCGGTGGCGCGTGCATAGCCTTGTGCGGCATGGATCGCCCCCTGCTCGTGGCGGGTGAGGATGTGGTTTATCTTGCCACGGTAATCATAGAGATTGTCGTAGACCGGCATGATCGATCCGCCGGGATAACCGAAAACCAGATCGACATTCTCGCAAACCAGACTTCTTAACAAAGCCTCACTGCCGGTGATGATTTTTTTTGCCATATAAAGTTGAAAATGTGGTCAGATGTCACTTCTTACGCCTCCTTTGTCAGCTGATGTTACCATTGCTGCATAAGCGCGCAATGCTTTGCTTACCTGTCGGTTGCGTCGCCGTGGTGTGAATGCTGCACTGCCTCGTGCCTCCTCCTCAGCGCGTCGTGACGAAAGTTCCTTCTCGCTGATATTGACGGAGATACAACGTGAGGGTATGTCGATTGTAATGATGTCGCCGTCGCGTAAAAGCCCTATTTCGCCGCCTGCTGCAGCCTCGGGGGAGATGTGGCCGATAGAGAGCCCGGAAGTGCCGCCGGAGAAACGCCCGTCGGTGATGAGGGCACATGCTTTGCCGAGGTGCTTTGACTTGATATAGCTTGTGGGATAGAGCATTTCCTGCATTCCGGGGCCTCCTTTTGGTCCCTCGTGGATGATGACCACAACATCGCCGGCCTTGATGCGGTCGCCGAGGATCGCCTCGACTGCTTCGTCCTGAGACTCAAACACTTTTGCCGGCCCTTCAAAGTGGAAAAGCGATTCATCGACTCCGGCCGTCTTGACCACGCAGCCGTTGCGGGCGATGTTGCCGTGAAGCACGGCAAGACCGCCGTCGTTGACATAGGCATGAGCGAGATCGCGTATGCACCCCGATGTGCGGTCGGTGTCGAGTGCTGAGTAATAGGACATTTGCGATCCCATCTCAATCGAATGCTTTTCGCCGGGCGCACTCTTCCAGAGCTCATCGGCTTCGTCGGTAAAGTCCTTTCCACCAACAGCCCAACGGTCGATAGCCTGCCGGAGCGTGAGACCGTCGACACGCTTTACCGAGGTATCAAGCAGGCCACCATCGGCGAGACATGACATGATAGAGAGAATGCCTCCGGCACGGTTCACATCCTGCATGTGGTAGGCGGAGTTAGGCGCTACTTTGCAGAGCACGGGGGTGCGGCGCGAAAGGGTGTCGATATCGTCGATTGTGAAGTCGGCACCGGCCTCGTTAGCAATGGCAAGAAGATGGAGCACGGTGTTGGTGGAACCGCCCATGGCTATGTCGAGAGTCATCGCATTAAGCATAGCCTCGCGGGTGGCTATGGAGCGGGGGAGCACTGACTCATCGCCGTCGCGATAATAGGCGTAGGTGTTCTCCACAATCTGCTTGGCCGCTTTGCGGAACAGTTGCTTACGGTTGATGTGCGTGGCCACGACAGTGCCGTTGCCGGGAAGCGCAAGGCCGATGGCTTCGTTGAGCGAGTTCATGGAGTTGGCTGTGAACATGCCC
>CAYSKE010000031.1:0-13781 GCA_964431465.1 uncultured Muribaculaceae bacterium
TCTTCCCCGCAGGCATGCTTTCGAGTGCATACCAGCAGGAGTTGACGTTGGTGGCTTTGGAATCGTTGATGTAGCGCACGCCGTCGATAGTGCCGCAATATTCCAGACGGTGCTCCACTCCCTCGAAATCGGCAAGAGCTTCGCGTATCGCATCCTTCTTCACATCGAGTATCGAAGCCGACAGGGCAGCTGCCATCGAGTTGTAGAGGTTGTGCAGACCGTGCAGGGCGAGATCGGCGCGCGGCATGCGCAGAGTGCTTCCCGCAGCTTGCGGAGCGAAGATCACCGTCTCATCCTCCTCCTCGACGTAGGCGGCGGTGTAGGGCGACTCCTTGTGCTCGGCAAAAGGCACCAGACGCGCCTGAGTCTCAAGATGCTTGAGCTGGTCGGCGATGATAGGGTCATCTTTCCAGAACACAAATGAATCGCCGTCGGTCATATTGTTGAGGATGCGGAACTTTGCATTTACATAGTTCTGCATAGTGTAGTCATAACGATCAAGATGGTCGGGCGTTATGTTCATCATCACAGCCACGTTGGCCTTGAAGTCATACATGTTTTCAAGCTGAAACGAGCTGAGTTCGATCACATAAACATCATGCGGGTCACGCGACACCTGAAGCGCGAGGCTTTTCCCCACATTTCCCGCCAGACCCACGTCGATACCCGCCTTCTTGAAAATGTGGTAGGTGAGTAGCGTTGTCGTTGTCTTGCCGTTGGAACCGGTGATACACACCATCTTCGAGTCGGTGTAGCGTCCTGCAAATTCGATTTCCGAGATTATCGGGATGTGTCGTGCCATGATCTCGCGCACGGCAGGTGCTGTGGGCGGTATGCCGGGGCTTTTCACGACCTCGTCGGCATTCACGATGAGATCCATTGTGTGTCCGCCCTCCTCAAAGGGGATATTCTCGTCGATGAGCGTCTGGCGGTAGCGGGCCGGTATTGTGCCGCTGTCGCTCAGAAACACATCCATACCCTTGTCTTTGGCGAGTATGGCGGCACCTACGCCGCTCTCCCCGCCGCCAAGCACCACGAGGCGTTTTTTCTTACCCGATGATTCCATTTATCTTATCTTGAGAGTTGCGAATGTTGCTGCTGCCAGCAGGATGCAGATGATCCAGAATCTTATCACGATTCTCGATTCCGGCACCGCTGAAAAAGGCTTCTGGATGAGAGCCTCGACTTGCCCGCCGGCTTTCTGGAAATGATGATGAAGCGGCGTCATCTTGAATATGCGTTGTCCGGTACCCGTGCGGCGTTTGGTCCACTTGAACCATCCCACCTGCATCATCACCGACAGGTCTTCCACATAGAAGATAGCGCAGAGGATGGGGAGCAGCAGCTCCTTGTGGATCAGCACCGCAAACACCGCTATGATGCCGCCGAGAGTGAGTGAGCCGGTGTCGCCCATGAATACCTGTGCCGGATAGGCGTTGTACCACAGGAAACCGATCAGCGCGCCGATAAACGCCGCCATATACACCGTCAGCTCGCCGCTTGCCGGTATATACATGATGTTGAGGTAGGTCGAGTAGATCACGTTGCCACCCAGATAAGCCATCGCAAGCAGTGCCGTGCCTATTATGGCCGAGCACCCCGTAGTGAGTCCGTCGAGTCCGTCAGTGAGGTTGGCGCCGTTGGAAGTCGCTGTCACAAGGAATATTACGACTAATATAAACACTACCCATCCTGCCACGTGTGCGCCGCGTCCCATCCACTGGGTCAGCCACTTGTAGTTGAAGTTGTTGTTCTTCACAAAGGGGATGGTGGTGGCGGGTGTCTTCACCTGACGCTCCTGACCGCTGTAATTGATTTCGGTCACGGGGTTACCGTTGGAGCCGAATGACTGCACCGATGCACCCTCGCTTATTGTGATTGCCGGACTGAAAAGCATCGTCAGTCCCACGATCAGCCCCAGTCCCACCTGACCGACGATCTTGAACTTACCGCTCAGCCCATCCTTGTTGTGGGCATGGATTTTCAGGTAGTCGTCAAGAAATCCGAGCGACCCGAGCCACACTGTCGATACCAGCATCAGTATCATGTAGATATTGGTGAGATTACCCACCAACAGGCAGGGCACTACGGTCGACACGATGATGATGATACCTCCCATTGTCGGTGTGCCGGTCTTCTTCATCTGCCCCTCAAGGCCGAGGTCGCGTATGATTTCGCCGACCTGCATCAGCTGCAGGCGGTCGATGATGCGGCGGCCGAACACGATGGCGATCAGCAGCGCAAGCACAAATGCCGCCACTGCGCGCACCGACAGATAGTCGAGCAGTCCCGAACCGGGAGCGTCCATCTCGCGAAGCCACTCAAATAGCCAGTAAAACATCTTCTGAATAAGTGTATCTTAGTTTATTTTATGCCGAGAGCGGCCTCAACCTCCTCGCGGTCGTCGAAGTGATGCTTCACCCCTTTGATTTCCTGATAATCTTCATGCCCCTTGCCGGCAATGATGATCACGTCGCCCGGATGAGCGAGTGCCACGGCGGTGCGTATGGCCTGACGGCGGTCGGTGATCGAGATTGTGCGCTTGGCATCCTCGGGGGTGAGACCCGCCTCCATGTCGCGGATAATCTCATCCGGTTCCTCGAAGCGTGGGTTATCTGAGGTGAGCACCACCTGATCGCTCAGGCGGGCGGCCTCGCTCGCCATGATCGGGCGTTTTCCCTTGTCGCGGTTGCCTCCCGCACCCACCACGGTGATGATGCGGTTTCCGTCACCCACAACCTCGCGCACTGCCGAAACGATGTTGACCACTGCGTCGGGGGTGTGGGCATAGTCAACCACGGCGGTCACTCCCTCGGCCGAACGGAACGTCTGGAAGCGTCCGGCCACAGGCACGAGGCGGCTCATGTTGACAAGCGTGGCCTCGGGATCCATCCCCATGAGCAGGCATGCGCCATATACGGCCGTGAGGTTGCAGGCGTTGTATCGTCCGGTGAAGCGCGTGTGCACCTCATTGCCGTTGAGTTTCAGCAGCGTGCCGTGCAGATCCTGCTCGACGATCTGCCCCGTGAAATCCGCCATGCTGCGTATCGAGTAGGTGCAGCGGCTGGCGCGGGTGTTCTGCAGCATGATCATGCCGTTGCGGTCGTCAATGTTGGTCAGTGCGAAAGCACTTTCGGGCAGTCCGTCGAAGAAAGCCTTTTTAGCGTCGCGATAAGCCTCAAATGTGCCGTGATAGTCCAGATGGTCACGGGTGAGGTTGGTGAACACGCCTCCGGCAAATTTCAGCCCGGCTATGCGCTTCTGGTGTGCGGCGTGTGAGCTTACCTCCATCGCTGCCACCGAGCATCCTGCCTCCACCATGCGTGCCAGCAGGCTGTTCAGCTCGAGCGGGTCGGGAGTGGTGTGCGTGGCGGGCACCATTTCACCCTCGATGTAGTTTGCCACGGTCGAGAGCAGTCCGGCGCGGCATCCCTCCAGACGCGCCATCTCATAGATCAGTGTCGCGGTAGTGGTTTTGCCGTTGGTACCTGTGACCCCCACAAGCTGCAGCTTGTGCGACGGATCGCCGTAGAAGCGCGATGCAAGCAACCCTAAAGCCTCGGCGGAGTCTGCTACGCGCACATAGCATATATTCTCGTCGCGCATGTCGGGAGCAGGCAGTTCCTCGCACACGATAGCGGCGATGCCCCGTCCGTTGAGGGTGGGGATAAACTTATGGCCGTCGGCGTTGACACCGCGCACTGCCACAAACACATCTGCGTCTCCGGCCAGACGGGAATCCTGACGGAGTTGTCCGCGCATGATGCCCGAAGGGAGTTTACCCGCAATCTCCACCGGCTTTATAGCCGAGAGGAGCGTTTCAAAGGTTACTGCTGCTGACATGGCTTATTTCTTTAATATATTTATGAATATGCTGTGTTTTTTTGATTCTCAGAATTCGCTGAGTGAGAGCCTTACGCTTTCACCCTCTTTCAGTTTCAGCCCCGCACCGGGCGACTGGCTCCGCACATAGCCGTTGCCGCTGAACGACACGTTGAACCCCGCCTCCTCGATTTTCACCACGGCCTCGCGCAGTCCCAGCCCTACCACCGAGGGCACGCGCCCCTCCGCTTGGGGGTCATTGACATTCGATGCCATCTCTTTGGCTGAGGTGATATCGAGTCCCTGAGTGAGATATTTGCGCGACGACGGGCGAGCCGTGGCGTAGAAAAGCGGCTGGGTGCCCTCCTCGGCTATCTCGCGGTAATCCGACGAGTTGCCGAGCATGCCGCGGCTATACATCTTGCGGGCGATATTCTTCATTACCTGTCCGCTTGTGCTTGCCGCGCCCGTCCATTGCTGTTTGGGGTGGCAGGTGAGCACTATGCAGGAGTATTTCGGCTCTTCGGCGGGGAAGAAACCGCAGAATGCCAGACGCTTTTTCTGAGTGTTGTAGTGTCCGTTCTCGATCATGTAGCATGTGCCGGTCTTTCCGGCGATAGCCACGTTATCGTCGCGCACCCATGCGCGTGCCGTCCCGCGGTCGCCCCACACCACGGCGGTGAGCATTTCGCGCAGCTTCTGGGCGTTTTTCTCCGAGCAGATGCGGTCGCGTATGTAGGTCACCGGCAGCACAGAGTCAAAATCGGCTCCGATAAGCTCCTTCACCAGCCGCGGGCGCACATATCGCCCTCCGTTGGCTATCGCGTTGTAGATCGACAGTGTGTAGAGCGGCGGTATCTCCGTGGCGTAGCCGTAGCACATGCGCGACAGCGACACGCGCGACTTGGTTGCCGGGATGTTGGGCACCCTCTCGCCGGCGATACCCGTGTGCATCGGCTCGAGAAAACCTATCTCGGCCAGACGCTCGTGGAAGTGAGCCGGATTGTTGTGGTAGGGGCCTGCCGAATTGGTGATGATGCGCGTCATGCCTATGTTCGACGACTCCTCGATCACACCTTTCACTGTGAGGGCTGAGTTGAAATGCGAGTCGGTGATAGCGCGTCCACCCGCATAGGCGTAGGAGGCACCGATCGGAATCGACTGGTTGAGGTTGCTGACAAGGCCGTCCTCGAGGGCGAGAAGCATCGAGATCGGCTTCACCACCGACCCCGGCTCAAAACCGAGCACCGCGCGGTTCATTCCCTCGATATACTGTCCGGTAGTCTTTGATTTCTCAAGATTGGAAATCGCCTTTATGTCGCCGGTAGCCACCTCCATCAGCACGGCCACGCCCCACTCGGCGTCGACCGTCTCAAGCACCGAGTTCAGCTCGTTCTCCACTATGTCCTGCAGCTTGATGTCGATAGTGGTCTTGATGCTGTAGCCGTCCACGGGAGCCACGTCGGTCCAGTTCACGATGTGGTGGGTCAGCGGTATCTTTTTCGCTTTACCCGGCTGTCCGAAAAGAAATGAGTCGAGAGCCATTTCGAGTCCCGATATGCCGCGTATCTCCCGGTTGGGCTGCTCGCCGACACCGCCGATGCTTCGGCGCGCCATGTCGCCGTAGGGGGTTGAGCGTTTCATGCGTTGCTCCACCGTCACGCCGTTGCGGTTGGGGTTCTTTATCGAGAAAAACGGGAAAGTGCGCAGCTTCTGATACTCGGTGTAGCTTATGTTGGGTATCACCTTCTTGGCGCGTGGGCGTTTCT
This sequence comes from uncultured Muribaculaceae bacterium, assembly GCA_964431465.1. Taxonomy (GTDB): domain Bacteria; phylum Bacteroidota; class Bacteroidia; order Bacteroidales; family Muribaculaceae; genus JAFLTL01. The sequence continues at coordinate 5,592 of CAYSKE010000031.1, forward strand.
CTTTGGGGAGTTGCAGCGGCTCTGAGAGATGAGCCTTCCATCCGGCGGCACTTTTCGTCGGGAAATAGCGCGCCATGCTGTCGGCAAGCGCGTCGATCGAGTTCTTGAATTCCTCCTCCATGAATTTCTCGCAACGGTAGTCCATGCGCACGGTGTAATATCGCAGGTTTGTGGCGAGCACAGAGCCGTCGGCCGCAAGAATGTCGCCTCGGCGCGGAAGCACCACCTCCACGCGCGAGAGCACGCTGTCGGCTTTCAGATTCCATTGCTCGGCATGGACGACGGTAGTGGAGAAAAGTCGGGCGCCGATCGCTCCGGCAAACATGATGATGCCTGCCGATATGAGGAGGTAACGGAAAAGTATGTCGCGACGGCTGTTTTTATTCATGATTGGATTGGCGGTGGAGAAAGATTATCGGAGTAGGGATGTTTTGTTTGATCTGGTCAGTGAGAATAGCTTATTGAGAATGGCGGCCGCTCCTGCACTTCAAGTCCGAGGTGCAGCGTGTCGATCATCGCGGTCATCGCCGACTCGCGTGTGCGGCTCATGTAGCGGCTCCGCTCTCTCACGCTCTCGGTCTTCACTATCTCAAGCTGCTGCTCAAGCCGCTGTATGGTCTCCATCTTGGTCTGGCACTCATATTTGTTGGAGATGTAGACCATCATGAAAAACAGTGCGGCGATCAGTGTTATCGCGTTGCGGGCAAAGAAGTTGGTGGAGATCCATCGACCCTGCACCACTTTCGAGAATATGTTGTCGCGGCGTTTCGCGCTCTTCTGTTTCTTAGCCATTGTCGTTGGAGTTGAGTTTGACGGCAACACGCAGCTTTGCGCTGCGCGACCTCGGGTTGCGCTCTACCTCCTCGGCATCGGGCACTATGGGCTTTGAAGTCAGCAGCTTCATCGGCGATAGATCGCGCCCGAAGAAGTCGGTGTTTCTCTCCCCTGAGAGCGTGCCTGTCTTCATGAAGTTCTTTACAAGGCGGTCTTCGAGCGAGTGATAGGTGATTATTGCCAGTCGTCCGCCCGGTTTCAGAGCTTCGATGCTTTGTGTGAGCAGTGCGTTCAGGGCGTCGAGTTCTCCGTTCACCTCTATGCGCAGAGCCTGAAACACCATGGCAAGCTCTTTTTTCTCCTGACGAGGATCTATGTAAGGTGCTATGATCGAGAGGAGTTGTGAAGTAGTCTTCAGTGGTTTCGTCGTGCGTGCGTCGGCGAGTGCCTTGGCTATACGTTTCGCCTGCCGCAGTTCGCCATAATCCCTGAAGATAGATGTGAGTTTTTCCTCCGTAGCAGTGTTAATGAGCTCGGCGGCAGTGAGCTTTGCAGTCTGGTTCATGCGCATGTCGAGCGGGCCGTCGGTGCGGAACGAGAAACCTCTTTCCGGGTCATCGAAATGATGAAACGACACCCCGAGATCGCCAAGAATGCCGTCGACATTGCCACGCACATCATAGTATCTCAGGAAGTTGGAGAGAAATCTGAAATTGCCGTGGATAATTGTAAATCTTGGGTCGGCAAACGCTCTCTCCACCGCTTCGCGGTCTTGATCGAAGCTGTAGAGATGCCCTTCTGCATTCAGGCGCTCGACTATGGCACGTGAGTGACCGCCGCCGCCGAATGTGACGTCGACATACGTCCCTTCCGGCTTGATATCGAGGGCTTCAAGCGACTGGGGGAGTAGTGCCGGGATGTGATAAGGCGTGTGGCTTGGTTCTGACTGCATAGACCGGTTGTGCGTTTGATACCTATTAAAATACAAGCGTAAAGTTATCACCAAATCCCGCTATTTACAAATTTAAATTCCAAAAAATCTCGCATGTTTCGCTTGGGCCGGTAAACTCGGCTGAAATGAAGCTATTTAAGTGATAAAATAGTTATTTACATTTGCAAATGTTACTGCCCGCCTCTACAGTTGTTTCTTTTTAATGATTTTTGTGTGACAAAGTTGGAAATGGCTTTCCCGCTGTTTAACTTTATAACCCGAACACAGACACATCATCTCGTGGGGTAACTCTAAAAGTTTTTTTTCGATACGCTATGAAACGTATTATGAGATTTTTATGCCTGTTGCTTGCGGTTGCCGTGAGCCCGCTGACTCATGCCCAGAATAATGCCTATGGCATTGACGATAATTTCTACAAGGAGCTGGCCTATGCTACCAGTAATGTAAACAGTCCGGTAGGTCTTGAAGTCGCCGACTCTCTCTACAAAGCTGCCAAAGAGGTGGGCGACGGAAAAACCATGTGTCTCGCCCTCACAATACCTATGCGGCACTATTCGACACGTGCCGACCGCGACAGTCTCATTAAATATGCCGATCTGCTCGGTCAGACGGCGAGAGAGACCGGAAATCTGCAATACTACTATTTTGCCGAGAATTCAAAGGTCGTTTTCGATATTAACCGGCAGTGCTTCTCTGAGGCGGTTGCCAATGCCAACCGCATGTGGGAGACTGCTTTCAATGTCGATACTGTCGCCTACGGCCGCTTTGCCGCCATGGAAGTGCTCGGGCATCTCTATGCAGGCATGTATGACCGCGATCTGGCGATAAAGCAATATAAGAATGCTTTTGACTACATGAGGCAGAATGTTGCCGGTCAGGATCCTTCGGTGATTGCGTGGCGACTCACCGACCTCTATCTCAGCAAAGGCGAGGTCGACAGTGCCGAGGTCTATTGCAACTTCGCGTTGAAAAATACCCGCACGCAGCGCGTGCAGCTCCATGCGTTGATGCAGCGCGCCCGCATCCTCTTTGCCAAGGGCGATATGGACGGCTTCAGCAAAGCCTATAAGCATGCTTTCGAGCGGGTGCACGGGCAGAACAACATGGCCTCAGATTCAAGTGCCATATATATTTTCATGATCGACAAGGCGAAGCTCGATGGCGACAAGCGCGTGGCCATGCAGTACGCCTCCCGCATAGGAAACAAAGTCCTGTCAAGCGAGAGCAAAGCCGGTGTCTACGAGTATTTCGGCGAATATGAAAAAGCGCTTCAGGAAGCGCGTCGCGGGCGTCGTATAGTCGATTCGTTGCGGAGTGAGCTTGTGCTCGACCCTATGTTTATTCCAGGCCACAGTGTGCTTGACCCGAAGTACAAAGGCGACTACAGCACGGCGTTGCGGGGAGTGTCGGGAAGTCAGAATCACGACTCGTTCTGGATGATACTCTTCGTGGTGCTTGCGGTGCTGTTTGCCGTGGCTGCCCTCACCATGGCGTTGCAGATCAGGCATGGTCGTGCGCTCATGGTCGCAAAAGTAAAAGAAGCAGAGGAGAAAGCCGAGGATTCAAAGCTGGCCGCAGAGATGGCGGAGCGTGTCCGCACCACCGCCTATGTCCAGACGATTGGTCGCAGTATGCGAAATCCTCTCAATGCCGTGGTGGGCTTCTCCCAACTGATGTCTGATGCCGACTCTTATCTCTCCGATGACTTGCGCAAGCGTTATTCAGGCATTATCCGTGCCAACAGCAACCTTCTGCTGGCGCTTGTCGACGACATGACCGACCTCGCCGAGCTTGAGGTGCAGATGCGTGGTATCACCCTATCCGAGGTGTGCCCCAACGCTGTGGTGTGCGACGTCATAGCCATGTTTGAGGCGAGAGCCTACGACAATGGCGGCAGCGGAGTGTGCTTGCAGTTCGACACCGAGATCCCCGACGATTATACCATCAAGTCTGATCCGGGACATTTGCGTGAGGTGCTCAATCAGCTGCTGTCCAATGCTGAGAAATTCACAAGCAATCTCGACGGTGGTTCGATCAACGTGAATGTTTCGCTTAGCGAGAATCTTGGCTGGCTCACAATTTCGGTGACCGATAACGGCATAGGCATTCCCGCCGACAAGGCTGAAGTTATTTTTGAGAAGTTTGCGAAACTTAATAAATCGACTCCCGGCAATGGTCTTGGCTTGTGCATTGCCCGCTTGATTATAACCCATCTCGACGGAGAGATATATCTCGACACCGATTATACCGACGGTGCCCGTTTTGTTGTGCTTCTTCCGGTAGGGGAGTAGGTCGGCTTTAAGAGTGATATGTTGCAAAAAAACGGGTCGCACCTCACGGCGCGACTCGTAACCACCTAAACAAATATTCAAATATCACATCTTATTATTATATATGGTGTGAAGATAATTCTAACCTTGTGTTGTGTCTTCCATAGTAGTTTCTGCCACATCTCGTGTGGCGTGTTCTTCATAGTATGTTTGCCACTCTCGCGTGGCGTGCTTTCCGTAGTGTGTGTGCCACAGTGTTTGTGGCGTGTCTTTCATAGTGTCAATGTGTGTGTCTTTCAGTCTGTGTGTCTTTCGTATTCACTATTACAAACGTGTAACACAACCAAAAGGTTCGGATTAATGTGGATATGAAAGGTTAAAATCTGTTTCGTGGGCGTTATCTTGTTGGTGTATGATGTGTTACGTGTTTTGCTATGCTCTGGATTATCTTGCTGTTGTGACCATTTGGTTGTGCATGATTGTTACAGATATATGTAACAAATCGCTTAAATTTGTGATACTATGAATGACGTGATTACTGAAAAAGAGAGAAAAGAGATGCCCGACAGTGTGTTTGGACTGCCTGAGCGCCGAGAGTACCCGATGCCCGATGCTGCCCACGTCAGGGCGGCCGAGGCTTATTTCCGCTACTGTCCTGATGAGCTTAAGCCCCGTCTGGCCGCCGCTATCCTGCAAAAAGCTAAGCAATTTGGCGTGAAGGTTGAGTCGCCGACCATACTTGACTACGCCGCCCGCAATTAAAGATTCCGGCATAAGCAATTTTTCCTGACTTACTTAGTGATAAAAAATTCCCTAAGCCGCATGGAATGCGATGAAATTGTTAACTTTGCGGCATGGGAACCATTACAAGATTTTTTTCTGCGGCGACCATGGCCATTACATGTGTCGTTGCTTCTGGGCAGACAACATCGACTCTCCCTGCCGGCGCGGTGGAGAGAGCGAAAGCCATGGCTGCCGATGAAAACTGGCAGGGGGTGGCTGATCAGTTGCAGCTTGCTGCGGCGGTAGCATGTCCCGATTTCGATGCCGCCACGATGTGGCTCGCGTGCCGTGCATCGGCTCATCTGGCCGATCCGCGTGCCGAGGAGATGTTGCGCCGTTTCATTACTGACTATCCCGCTTCGGCCGACTTCGACCGGGCGCGCATGCTCCTTGCCGGAATTCTGCTCGATAAAGGGGATTATGAGCAGGCTGTGGAGTTCTACGATCTTCTTTCTCCCGACCAGTGGGATGCCGTCACCGCCCAGCAGCTTTGTCTCGGCAAGGGTGCCGCACTGGTGGGCGTCAGCCGCTACGACGAGGCGCTACCTCTCCTGCAGTCGGTCAAAGATCCCTCCTGCATTGATCAGGCAAATTACTATATCGGATACGTCAAGTATCAGCAGGGCGACTACGACGCTGCCGCCAAGGCGTTGTCGTCGGTTGTGAAAAGCTCGCAGGCCTATCCGCGCGCACTCTTCACCCTCTCCTTTGTCCGCTTCATGCAGGGCAACTGGAGCGAGGCATTCTCTGCTGCATCGGCCTCGGCCGCTCTCCCTCAGCTTCAGCCCGAGGAGACAGCCGAAGCGTGCCGCATAGCCGGTCAGGCGGCCTTCAATCTCTCCGACGACGAGGCTGCCGTCAATTACACCACCCGCTATGTCGAGATGGCGCAGAAAAACGGCATGACCGTTGAGCCGCAGTCCACCTATATTCTCGGTGTGGCTGCCTATCGTCAGGGACGCTATGAGAAAGCCATCGAGCTCCTGCAGGGAGTCTCGAAACTCGAGGATGCCACCGGGCAGAGCGCGCTTCTCTATCTCGGTCAAAGCTACGTGCAGACCGGCAATAACCGTGCTGCCATGCTCGCCCTGCGCCGCGCCGCTTCCATGGACTTTGACCCGGCCATACGCGAGTCGGCCGCCTATAACTATGCCGTGACAGCCATGAAGACCGATGCCGGGCCTTTCGGCTCGTCGGCCGAGGCCCTCGAGCAGTTCATTGCCGAATATCCCAACTCGGCTTTCGCTCCCGAGGTGCAGACCTATCTTGTCATGGCCTACATGACCGACAACAACTATGAGCGCGCACTCACCGGGGTCGAGCGCATCGCCAATCCTTCGCCCGAGATCCTCCGCGCCAAGCAGCAGATCCTCTACACTCTCGGCTGCCGCAATCTTGCCGCCGGAAACACCGATCTCGCCCTGTCGCGACTGACTCAGGCCGCTGCCATCCGCACCGCCGACGGACAGATACCCGTTGAGTGCAAGCTCTGGATCGCCGAATGTAATTACCGCAAAGGCGACTATGAGGCGGCTGCCCGCGGTCTGCTTGACTATCTGTCGGCAGCCTCCGCCGATGCCGCCAACCGCCCCGTGGCTCTCTACGACCTCGCTTATGTGCGCTTCGCCCAGAAGCGTTATGCCGACGCCGTGACCGACTACGAGCGCTTCCTCCGCAACCCCGGCAACTCGTCGGTGGCACTGAAAGCCGACGCACTCACCCGCGTGGGCGATTGCTACTATTATCAGTCGCAGTTTGCCAAAGCTGCCTCCAAGTATGAGGAAGCCTATAAACTATCACCCGACAACGGCGACTATCCTCTCTTCCAGATGGCGCTTGTGCGCGGTGCTCTCCGCGATCATCAGGGACGCATCGACGGCATGAACCGTATGCTCTCCGAGTTCCCCAATTCCGGTCTTGCACCTTCGGCGTTGCTTGAGCTTGCCGATGCCTATGGGGAGCTCAACCGCAAAGCCGACGCCGAAGCCACCTATGAGCGTCTGGCATCGCAGTATTCTTCCACTGCACAAGGCCGTCAGGGCATGCTTCTGCTCGCTATCACAGCCGCCGATGCAGGCAACCGCGCTAAAGCCATTGCCACTTACCGCGACGTGATCTCCCGCTTCCCCTCGAGCGAAGAAGCCCGCATGGCCTCCGATGACCTCAAGCGTCTCTACAGCGAGACCGGCGACACACGCGCCTACCTCGACTTTATGGCTGCCGTGCCTTCCGCTCCCACTGTCGATCAGGGCGAACTGGAGCAGATGGCCTACGACACCGCTGCCGCCAAGCTTGCCACAGGCGATATTACACTCATGGCTAAATACCTTGACCAGTGGCCCGATGGCGCGCATGTCGAAGCTGCATTGCTCGGTATGGCCGACGCACGCCGCCGTTCCGGTGAGCTTGAAGAGGCATGGGACTCCTATGTGACGCTTGAGCAGAAGGCATCGACCCCCGCCCGCCTCAATGCGGCGCGTCAGGGTGTGCTTGAAACGTCGGTTGCACTCGAGCGCTGGGATGTGGCTCTCACGGCTGCCTCGCGCCTCCTCGAGTCATCGACCCTCGCTGGTGCCGAGCGTGCCGCCGTGCTCGACGGCCGTGCTGCTGCCGAAGCCGCTCTTGAAATGACTGCCGCCGCCGAAGCCGACTGGACAGAGCTTGCATCGACTCCCGCCGAGCTCTATGGTGCCAAAGCCTCCTATCTGCTCGCGCAGTCGCGCATGGATCGCGGCGATATACCCGGCGCGCGCGTTCAGGTCGAGAGCCTTATCGAAGCCAACCCGCCCCACGCCTATTGGCTTGCCCGCGGCTTTATCCTCCTCAGTGACATAAACCGCGCCGAAGGCAACGACTTTGAGGCCGACGAATATCTGCGCACACTCAAAGCCAACTATCCCGGCGACGAGCCCGACATACAAGAGATGATCTCCTCACGTCTGAAATGATGAAATTCCAGTCTAAAAATATAGTTGCCGCTCTGGCGGCAGCAGCCGTGGCCACACTCCCCGCGGCAGCTCAGGGTCTGAGTAAAGAAATCACTATCGACAAGGATGTCGTGCCGCAGGAGCGGGCTGCATCGCGTCTCCCCGTGCTCCCCTCGCTCATCGAGGTGAAGCCCGAGGGAGCAGAGCTCCAGTTCAGCTTCTCAGGCATTCCCGCCCGCCTCGCTCCCTATGCCGGCTGGCTTGCTCCGGCCCGCGTGGGCGACGCCGTTTCCGTCAGCGACTGGCGCGGCTACGTCGAAGCAGGCTATTTCCCGGCCTACAATGCCACCCTTTCGGCAGGTTATCGTGCGCTCGACAACGGCACCGACCGCCTCAACGTGTGGGGGCACTTCAGCGGAAGCAGCTGGCGCAACCCCGATAGCGACATTCCCAAGGAATCCCGCCCGAAATACGACGACAGCGG
>CAYSKE010000031.1:13881-16185 GCA_964431465.1 uncultured Muribaculaceae bacterium
GATGTCAACTCAAAATCATTCCTGACATTTGACTATGCCGCTTCCTTTATTCATCGCAATTTGTCGTTGCGAATGACCGATTCAAGCATGGAGCAACTCAAAGGCCACATGTCGGGACTCGTGACCCTTACCCCGGGGATGAAATTTGCCGGTGACAATTATCAGGTGAATGTCGGCGCACGTGTCGATCTATCGTTTAAGTCAGGCAACGGAGCATTTCACATCGCCCCGAAAATTGAGGCCGTAGGGTCCCCATCCCGCTATTTCAGCATCTTCGCCACAGCAACCGGTGGTCAGGTCACCAACACCGCCTCCGACCTCTTTGGCGAACTTCGCTACATTGATCCTTCGTTGAGCTATGCTTTCTCTCAGGTTGTCATTGATGCCGATGCCGGTTTCATCGTAGGGCCGTGGCGTGGCTTCCAGCTGACCCTGTTTGGCGGATATTCACGAGCCAACGACTGGGCGATGCCGTATCATGGTGAAGGACGTCTCACCCCCGTTAATATCAAAGGCTTCCGCTTCGGCGGCAGTCTGCGCTACGATTGGCGCGACATTGTCACTGTCGAAGGAAGCGGCGCGATGGTTCCGCAGGGTTACGACAAAGGCTACTACATGTGGCGCGACCGTGCCAAGATGGAACTGCGCGGCATGATTACCGTCCGCCCCATCAAAGCGCTTTCAGTCAATGTCGGGGGAGTGGCACGCCTGAAACGTCGTTATTATTATCCGGTGTATTATGATTACCCCGGTAATTATCTCCCGTTAGGTTCAATCGCCGACCTCACGGCAGGTGCCGATTATCGTTTCACACCCCAATTTTCGGTGTTCCTCAAGGGCACCAACCTCCTCAACCATAGCTGGAGCGAAGCGATTGCCGGCAACGTTCCATGCCACGGACGCACCGCCCTCCTCGGCGTCACCTACCTCTTCTGAGTCTGACTCAATTTATATATATGGACGCACGGTTCCGTGCGTCCATATCTCGAATAAAACTAATAACCATCAATCACAATAATCAATGGAAAAGCAGAAACAGTCACGCCGCCTGCTGTCGCTCGACACCCTGCGAGGCTTCGATATGTTCTTTATCATGGGAGGTTCAGGCCTCATAGCCGCCCTTGCCGTGTGGTTCCCCGGAGCATTCACCGAAATGCTGTCCACTCAGATGGGACACGTTGAGTGGAACGGCCTTCAGCATCACGACACCATCTTCCCGCTGTTTCTCTTCATAGCCGGCATCTCCTTCCCCTTCTCGCTCGCCAAGCAGCGCGCGCAGGGGCGCACCGCTGCCGACATCTACCGCAAGATCATCACCCGAGGCATCGTCCTTGTGCTGCTCGGCTTCCTCTACAACGGCATCCTCAACCTCCAGTTTGAGCACTTCCGCTTTGCCAGCGTGCTTGCCCGCATCGGCCTCGGATGGATGTTTGCCGCACTCTTCTTTGTCAACTTCCGCACCGTCACCCGCGCGTGGATAGCCGTTGCTATCCTTGTAGGCTATTGGGTGCTCATGATGTACGTGCCCGTCCCCGGATCCACCGCCGACCCCCTCTCCTACGAAGGCAACTGGATAGGCTACGTCGACCGCATCCTCTTCCCCAACCACCTCCACGTCCCCGGCCAGTTTGATCCCGAAGGCGTCCTCTCCACCATTCCCGCCATCGTCACAGCCATGCTTGGCATGTTCACCGGCGAGTACATCAAGAAACAGAAAAAAGGGCTCACCGACACCCGCAAAGTCCTCAACCTCGTTGTGGCAGGAATAATACTCCTTGTTGTCGGCCTCCTTTGGGCACAGGTATTCCCCATCAACAAAAAACTCTGGAGCAGCTCATTCGTCTGCGTGGTCGGAGCCTACTCCGTGCTCATGTTCGCACTCTTCTACTACATCATCGACGTGCGCGGCTGGAAGCGTTGGACACTCTTTTTCAAGGTTATCGGCCTTAACTCCATCACCATTTATCTCGCGCAGAAATTCATCAGTTTCTCCTACAGCAACGGCAAAATCTTCGGCGGCCTCGTCAGCGTCATGCCCGACAACATGCAGCCCTTCGTCGAGTCACTCGGCTACGTCGCCCTCTGCTGGATCTTCCTCTACATCCTCTACCGCCAGCGCATCTTCCTCAAAGTCTAATCCCCCCTCCCTCCCCGTCTGCGCATTTGATTTGTAGGGACGTTCCATGGAGCGTCCGCCCTTATACTCAGGTAGTTCCCTCCTCCCGCCCCGTTCGGCCGTCCTTGTCGAATTGTAGGGACGTTCCATGGAGCGTCCGCCCTTATACTCAGGTAGTTCCCTCCTCC
>CAYSKE010000032.1:0-15591 GCA_964431465.1 uncultured Muribaculaceae bacterium
TTTCGCCCACCATCTCAAATGCCTTGGCGATATCGTTGAAGCCTTCTTCTTTGGCAACAGCGGCAAATTCCTTATACATATCCTCCCACTCATATTCCTCGCCGGCTGCGGCATCCTTGAGGTTTTCGGGAGTTCCGGGCACATCGCCGCCATGAAGGAGCTTAAACCACATTTTGGCGTGAGTATGCTCGTTGTGGGCTGTCTCCTCAAAGATAGCACCAATCTGCTGGAAACCGTCCTTCTTTGCTTTCTTTGCGTAGAACGAATATTTCACACTTGCCTGTGATTCACCTGCGAATGCCATTTTCAGGCACTCCTCAGTCTTGCTTCCTTTTAATTCCTTCATAATGTTAGATTGTATAGTCCGGCTTCAACCGTGGGTGAGCCGATGGGTTGTTTACGTTTTTTCTTCTAAACAAACTGAGTCCGGCAAAAGTTCAACGGAATCAGCAAACTTTTCAGCAATCGCGACTTTTTACATTAAACAACTGACTCATTGAAATCTAATAAAATTCACACTTCAATGTAACCGAAAATCACAAAACCGCGTCTATGGTTATGTAATCAGACACCAACCCACCGGCATGATATGAAACCAATCGCAACCGCTCTCGTCGCTTCTGCAATATGTCTCCTCGCCCACTCGCAGGAAATACCCGACTCGACCGCAGTAGAGAAAACTCTCGGCGAGGTCACCGTTCAGGCCACGCCAGTCATACGCAAGACCGACCGTGACGTCTACGCCATATCCGACGAAGTGAAAGAGCGATCAGCCACTCCCCTGCTGCTCCTCAACAATGTAGGGATCCCGTCGCTGTCGGTCAACGAGCTGATGCGCAAAGTCACCGTCGACGGCAACGACGTGGAGATACGCATCAACGGCCGCAAGGCATCGGTCGAACAGCTGATCACCATCCCCGTCGACAACATCCGCCGTGTGGAGTTCATCGACAATCCGGGGTTGAAATATGACGGAGCTACCGCAGTGCTAAATGTCGTGGTAATTAACCCGGAACAAGGCGGATCATTATCACTTGCCGAGATGCAGGCATTGAATTTCGGCTGGAACAATCCGCAGGCCGCCATTACTCTCGAGCGTGGCAAAAACCAGTTCAAGCTGAGCGGCTTCGGAAGCATCCGCCACAAGCTGCCGGTGTTCCGCGACTACAACGACCGCTATTCAATGCCCGACGGAAGTATCATCGAACGCACCGAGACTCCCGACGACGGTCATTTCAATAACTACGGCGCATATCCCGGCATTGACTATAATTATTATGTACCTGAAAAGACCAATATATATGTATCGGCCTATTTCCCGATGAACTTCGGGCAGGAGCTCCTCTACGTCGGAGACCTTACCACGAAGGGCGTGCCGGGATCGACCCGCCTGACCGACCGCCAGCTCATGCCCAACCGGAACCAGCAGATAAGTGCCTATATCGAACAGTCGCTCCCACACGACCAGACAATAATGGCCAACATAGGCTGGGGCGGACACACCGACCGCAGCCGCCGCATCTACAGCGAGTCGCCCGACGCACGCGCCACCGGCGATGAAATCTTCATCGACAACAATATACGCAATCGGAGCTCGTCGTGGTCGGCCGAGACCGACTACACAAAGAAATGGGGCCGAAACATCCTCACCACAGGCCTGCGTTACTCAGGTTCAATCAACAAAGCACGATACCTCTACGATGATGCTCCGTCGCTGACCGTCCGCCAGACATCTGACCGCATCTACTTCTTCGGTGAATACACCCTCCAGGCAGGGAAATGGAACATCATAGCAGGCGCAGCCGGCACATGGCAGGACAACGCCACCGAAGGAAAACATGTGAAGAATATGCACTTCACCCCACGCGTGTCGGCAGCATGGCGCTACAACGACATATCCCGCTGGACATTCACCGTGTCATCCTACACCTCCTCACCGTCGCTCAGCGAAACCTCGGGTGTCGTGCAGCAGATCGACGGCTTCCAGATCCAGCAGGGCAACCCTGACCTCAGAGCCTACGCCACCTATCGCGCCTCACTGCGCTACGGATTTGCTTTCGGCGAACGTTTTTCAGGCAGCTTCACAGCCACAGCCTCACACACCAACCGCCCCGTTCAGGATTTCTACACATGGAGCGGCGACAAGATTCTCCACACCTGGGCCAACGACGGCAAAGCCTCGTCGATAAACATGGTATTCTCTCCGCGCTGGGAGTATATACCCGGCTGGGCCACACTGAGCGGCTCCGTTGCATTCCGCCGCTTCCGGAACGAGGGACGCAACTTCAGCCATACCCTATCCAACTGGTATGGCAACGTCGATGCCACATTCTACCACTGGGGATTTGACGCCACGTTAAGCTATGAACGCGCCGGAGCATTCCTATACGGCGAGAGCATCGCACGCGGCGAGGCCTATAGCCAGCTGATGGTGGGCTACACATGGAAAGAGTGGCATTTCTCATTCGGATTATTCAATCCTTTCGGTCGCTACAGTCAGGAGACGCAGGTTGTTTCAAAACTTGTAACACAAAAGACAACCATGCGCACCACAGCCTGCGATTGCATGCCATTCGTCCACGTCACTTATAATATAGCATGGGGACGTGAAACCCGTCACACCACCCGAAAACTTGAGAGTGACCTATCGGGATCAGGTGCTTCCGCAGCAAAAAGATAAAATATTTTTCAACAACATACCACTAATAATAAACACGTTAGTTCACTCGGGCAAAAAAAAATTGCTTCGGGTGAACTTTTTTGCAAACATTTTTGTACTTGGCGCGTTATACATATTACAAAACGAATACATTTCTTACAAACGAAACACGGTAATATGAAACGCTCGTTACAGTTCATCGCTATCGCTCTCCTCTCCACCGTTGCAGTATCCTGCTCTGAGGATCTTCCCCTCGGCGAGAACTACGGCTCGTCGGAAGTAAAAAGCAGCAATGCTGCCCCGATCGCTCTGACAGAAACTCCGTCGGACAACGAGAAGAGTGCTCCCGTCATCGTGACAGTAATCGAGGACACCGAAGTGGTCGCCGACACTGTCCGCTGCGTGATACGCCGCTGATCCCCCTCCATATATTTTTTCAATACTCCTGCTGCGGTTAGATGCAAATGTGTATCTTTGGGGATACCATGTATTCAATCTATCCGCGTTATGAGATCTAAATTTATTCTGGCAGCAATAGCGGCAATCGCCGTATGCTCGCCCGCACTCAGGGCACAGTCCTACACGTCGGCTAAGTTTAAGGCCGGCGATTCACCCGAGTGGAAAACTCCCGCTTTCGACGACTCGTCGTGGCAGACCCTTCAGCTAAACAAAGTGTGGGACGATCAAGGCATACCCGCATCGACCAAATTCGGATGGTATCGCCTCAAGATCGCAACCCCGCAACTCCCCGCCGCAACCGGCACAGATGCCGACAAATATGTGATGGTCAATCTCGGTAAGATTGACGATGTGGATGAAACATATCTCAACGGCACCCTGATAGGCAAAACCGGCTCACTTCCAACCGACAAAGAAGGCTACCGCTCACGCTTCGGCACGACGCGCAGCTACATCGCCCCCCGATCCCTTCTCAATAAAGATGGTGAAAACACTCTTGCCGTGCGCGTCTATAGCGGCGGCGAGCCGGGCGGAATGTACACCGGCCCTGTAAGCATCACACCCGCCGGCTACCTCGATGGAACGCATCTTGCCATCACCGAGAGTGGCGAGAAAGAGCAGCGCACATGCAACATCACCCTCTCCAATGAATTTCCCTGGCCTTTGAGCGGCCGACTCGCCGTGGAAATGACCGACATGGAGAACGGTAACGTAATCAACCGCACCGAGCGCAAGATTTCGGCACGCCCCGGTAAAAATGGCGTGATAACCATCCCCTGCACAACCGACGAACCGGTGAGAATTTCATGCGTGTTCACCGACACCAAGACCGGCCAAAGCATCAAGGCACACTACACCCCTAAATACATCCTCACCCCCGCCGCACCGCTGTCGCCCCGCTTCAACACCGCTCCAGTCTACGGTGTGCGTCCCGGCTCACCGGTTCACTATCGTTTCGGTGTGTCGGGCGAGCGTCCGATGCAATTCAAGAGCACCGGACTCCCCGCCGGACTCAAGCTTAACGCTACCGACGGCGTGCTTAGCGGCACAATCGCTGATCCGGGTGACTACACCTTCACCGTCACCGCTTCCAACGCCCACGGCACAGCATCACAGCAATTCACAATCAAGGTGGGTGATCTCATCGCCCTGACGCCTCCCATGGGATGGAACTCATGGAACTGCTGGGGTCTGAGCGTCTCGCAGGACAAAGTCATGGCAAGTGCCGAAGCCCTTATGGATAAAGGCCTCGCCGACTACGGCTACAGCTACATCAACGTCGACGACGCTTGGGAAGCACCCGCACGCGATGCCGATGGTAAAATCGTGGTCAACGAGAAGTTCCCCGACATGAAAGCACTCGGCGACTGGCTCCATGAGCGCGGCCTCAAGTTCGGCATTTACTCCTCACCCGGCGACTACACATGCGGCGGTTACCTCGGCTCGCTCGATCATGAGCAGCAGGATGCTGAGAGCTACAACGAGTGGGGTGTCGATTATCTGAAATATGACTGGTGTGGCTACGGACGCAAACATGCGACGCAGAAAGACAACGGCACCCGTGCTTCCTACGTGCGCCCCTACATGCTCATGGGTGAATATCTCCGTGCGCTCCCCCGCGACGTTTTCTACAGCCTCTGCCAATATGGCATGGACGATGTGTGGGAGTGGGGACACGTGGTTGACGCCAACTCATGGCGCACAACCGGCGACATCACCGACACATGGCAGTCGCTCTACAGCATCGGATTTGAGCAGCAGGCCGACCTTGCTCCATACGCCGAGCCGGGACGTTGGAACGATCCCGACATGCTCATCGTAGGCAAAGTAGGCTGGAGCAACAATCTGCGCGACTCGCGCCTCACTCCCGACGAGCAGTACACCTACATCAGCCTTTGGGCTATCCTCGCCGCCAACATGCTCATCGGCTGCGACCTGTCGCAACTCGACGACTTCACAATCAATCTTCTTTGCAACAATGAAGTCAACGCAGTCAATCAGGACATCCTCGGCAAGCAGGGTTCGCCCATAGTTAAAGAAGGAGATTTGCAGATATGGGCCCGTCCACTCGCCGACGGCTCAACTGCTGTGGGCATTTTCAATGTCGGCGACGACGATATGACCGTCAATCTTGCAGATCATCTCGGCGCGCTCGGAGCAAAATCACTTAAGAGCAACCGCGATCTCTGGCGCCAGAAAGATCTCTCGACCACCGACCTCACCTACACTATCCCCACCCACGGTGTGCGCCTTCTCAAAATCACCTATTGACCTATAATAATATACTATAAATCAGCGAGGCTGCGCCGCAAATGCGACACAGCCTCTTTTTTTGCATCTTTGGTAGGAGAAGCCTATCAGGGAAGCGAGATAGCTCCGCTGGGGCAAACCTCAGCGCATGAACCGCACTCAATGCAGGTGTCGGGGTCGATGCTGTACTTGTCACCCTCTGAAATAGCTTCAACGGGGCAAACGGGCAGACAGGTGCCGCAAGCCACGCAGTTGTCATCGATAACGTATGCCATGATGTACTTGGTTTTAGGTATTTAATTGAACGAATGTTGTCTTTTCAGGGCTCACCGGAGCCTCTATCATGTGCAAATTTACATTATTTACCGTTTCCACAACTCCCCTGCCCCATTTTTTTTTCATCAACACGTAATTTTTCAGTTGAATAGTTGTAAATTTGAGCAGGAAAGTAAGGCTTGCAACCTAAAAAATCGAGATCACAACTATGTGTGGATCAGCGATAAGGAACTTTCAAAAAAGTCAGGTTAAAAAGCCGTCAGCACAACCTCACCATGACCAGACTTCTACTCTCATTGCTACTTGCAATCGCCGAAATATCTTTTGCACAAGACATTACCCCACGGGATACCC
Organism: uncultured Muribaculaceae bacterium; assembly: GCA_964431465.1. GTDB lineage: Bacteria > Bacteroidota > Bacteroidia > Bacteroidales > Muribaculaceae > JAFLTL01. Next base: position 5,999 of record CAYSKE010000032.1, read on the forward strand.
TTCTGCGGGGCGACACCATACCCGACGATACACTCTCGCTTGATTCGCTCGATCTGCGCTGGGATCTTGACGAAGTAGTGGTGTCGAAGCGGGTGAAAGGTATCAGAAAAGTGCGTGGATCGGCCATGAACACCGAGGTGATGAACTCGGCTGAGCTGAAACGCGCGGCCTGCTGCAACCTCGGCGAAAGCTTCACCACCAACCCGTCGGTCGACGTGAACTACTCGGATGCCGCCACGGGTGCAAAGCAGGTGAAGCTGCTCGGGCTACCCGGCACCTACGTGCAGATGCTCACCGAAAACATCCCCAACCTGCGGGGAGCTGCCGCGCCCTACGGTCTCGGATACATACCGGGAACGTGGATGCAGTCCATACAGGTGTCGAAAGGGGCAAGCTCGGTCAAAAACGGCTATGAGTCGGTGACGGGACAAATCAATGTGGAGATGCTCAAGCCGCAGGCCGATCAATCGGTGGGCGCCAACATGTATGCCGACCATAAGGGTAAAGTGGAAGCCAATTTCAACGGCAACCTCCATCTCACCGACAAGCTGTCGGCCGGACTGCTGGTGCATGGCGAAAATGCGTTTGCCACCCACGATGAAAATGGTGACGGGTTTGCCGATGCGCCCAAGACGCGACAGGTGTCACTGATGAACCGCTGGGCCTACATGAGCGACAGCTACATTTTTCAGGCTGCGGCGAAATATCTCGGCGAGAAACGTGAAAGCGGCCAGATAGGTCATCACGCCCCTGCAACGGCATCCTACATGCCATATCTTATCGACATATCCACCAACCGCGGAGAGGCGTTCATGAAAAACGCCTACATCTTTGACCAAGACAACAACGGGAATGTGGCACTGATGCTCTCCGGCTCCATCCATAACCAGAAAAGCGGCTACGGCCACAAGCGATATGACGTCAATCAGAAAAATCTATATGCCTCGCTGATGCTGGAGCGCGATTTCGGCGAGCACCACGCGCTGTCGACCGGAATAAGCCTCAACATCGATGACTACCGGCAGCATTACCGCCTGACCCACGACGCGTCGCTGCCGCTGACACCCCTGAATGAGAGCGAGACAACACCGGGCATCTACGCGCAATACACTCTCAACCTCGAGTCGCAGCTGATAGCGATGGGAGGAGTGCGCTACGATCACAGTTCGATCTACGGCAACATGTTTACCCCGCGCGTGCATGTGCGCTGGAATTTCTCTGAGGCAGCCTCGTTTCATGCTTCGGCGGGGAGAGGCTACCGCTCCCCTTTAGCACTGGCCGACAACAGCTATCTGCTGGCATCGTCGCGCGAGATAGTGATCGACCGCCCCCTGCGACAGGAGGACGCATGGAACGCGGGTGGAGGATTCTCGGGCGAAACGCCGCTTTGGGGGAAGACGGTGACATGGAACGCCGAATACTACTACACCGGCTTCAGGCAGCAGACCGTGGTCGACCTCGACTACTCGCCCGACATGGCAATCATCGGGAATATCCACGGAAAGTCATACTCTCACGCCGCCCAGTTTGAGCTGTCGACCGAGCTGTTTGACGACTTCACCATCTCAGCCGCCTACCGCTACAACGACGTGAAAGTAGACTATGGGCGCGGAGTGGTCGAGAAGCCACTCTCATCAAAGTCAAAGGGGCTTTTCTCGATAAGCTACGCCCCTATGATGGGGATATGGCAATTTGACGCTACGCTCGCCCTGACAGGGGGCGGGAGAATGCCTACGCCGCGCAAGGATGCTACCGACGGGGCACTGTGGGAGAAGCGCTACAAGGCATTTCCGACGCTGAACATGCAGATCACAAAAAATTTCCGCCACTGGGCTATCTATGTGGGAGGAGAGAATCTCACCGGCTACCGGCAGAAAACTCCCATCATAGGCGCGTCAGACCCGTGGGGCAGCACATTTGACGCAACCATGATCTATGCACCTATCCACGGAGCCGTGGCATACGCCGGCTTCCGCTACACATTCACAAAATATTGATGCTATGAATATAAAAAGTCTTTTTCTGGCCGGAGCACTGGCCATGATGTCGCTCTCTCTTTCAGCCCGCGACAACTGCGAGGTAAGTTTCACCGTCACTCCCAAAATGTCGTGCGCCAACTGCGAGAAGAAAATCAAGAGCAACCTCCGCTTTGAGAAGGGTGTGAAAGCTGTGAGCACCTCACTAAGCGACCAGAAAGTCAACGTCACCTTTGACCCTGACAAAACCGACGAGAAGAAACTGACCGATGCTTTCAAAAAGATCGGCTACAAGGCTGTGGTTGTAAAGCCCGAGAAGAAAGCGGAGCCGAAGGGAACTAAGAAATAATCCGGAGCTTCCGGAGCCCCCGGAAGGGTGCGGGCGTTGTGCGTGGGTGAAGCGGAGTATATCCCTGTTATCCCTTGCACCTGACGCTTGCACGCTTGCACTTGATTTTGTGCATAAGAAAATTTAGTAATATCTTTGTAGTGTCGACCGCTGCGCCAACGCCTTGTTATGGCTACAGTAGGGATATTTCAAAAATAGAAACGAAATGAATATAAAGACACGGGCTACCGAAACGCGCAACGGCCTTCAGCAAGGAATTTACTTTGTCATCAATCCTTTTGTGAGGCTTCTCATAGCTATCGGCGTGACGCCAAATGTGGTCACCACGATCGGACTGCTGGGCAACATCGCTGCTGCCGCAGTGTTTGTGATGGCTGCCGTGAAGGCTGCCGCCGGCACGGTGGACTACTCGCTGGTAGTGTGGGCCGGCGGACTTATTATCGGTTTCTCACTTTTTGATATGCTCGACGGGCAGGTGGCGCGTCTTGGCAACATGACCACACGATTCGGCGCTATGTATGACTCGGTGCTCGACCGCTATTGCGAGATATTCACGCTCGGTGGCATCGCCTACTATCTGGCAGGATGCGGTGACCTCACGGGCTCGATACTGACATTTCTCGCACTGACAGGGAGCGTGATGGTGAGCTACGTGCGCGCACGTGCCGAGGGGCTCGGGCTTGAATGCAAGATCGGATTCATGCAGCGTCCTGAAAGGGTGGTCGTGACATCTCTCGCGGCTCTTGCCACAGGCATAGCGGGGTTGAACCTTAATGCGGATTCAACGTTTGACCCAAATCTTATTCTTGACGTAGCTATGGGCATCATCGCGCTGTTTGGCAACATGACCGCGTTTGCCCGCATCAATTATTGCCGCAGGCAGCTGCAAGCAAAGAAATAATCAACACATTCTGCGCAGGGATCAGAATTTCTGCATGTCGACAAGGCGGCGGTAATAGCCGTCGAGTTTCATCAGCTCGTCGTGGGTGCCGCGCTCCACGATGCGTCCTTCATGCAGCACGCATATCAAGTCGGCATTGGCAATGGTGGAAAGGCGGTGGGCAATGATGAGCGTGGTGCGGTTTTTCATGAGGGAGTCGAGGGCTTCCTGCACGAGATGCTCGCTCTCGCTGTCGAGCGCCGATGTGGCCTCGTCGAGTATGAGCACAGGCGGGTTTTTGAGGATGGCACGGGCAATCGACACTCTCTGACGCTGTCCGCCCGAAAGGCGGCATCCGCGGTCACCGATATTGGTCTGGTAGCCCTGCTCGGTGGCCATGATAAAGTCATGCGCATTGGCCGTGCGGGCGGCAGCCTCTACCTGCTCCTGTGTGGCATCGGGCTTTCCGAACGCTATATTGTTGAAAAATGAGTCGTTGAAAAGGATAGCTTCCTGATTCACGTTGCCCATGAGCGCACGCAGGTCATGCACCTTGAGATCACGCACGTCGTGGCCGTCGACGGTGATGCGCCCCTTATCCACATCATAGAAGCGCGGCAGCAGATCGGCAAGGGTCGACTTTCCCGATCCCGACTGGCCGACGAGTGCCACGGTGGTGCCGGCGGGAATGTCGAGGGTGATGTCGGATAACACCTCCTTGTCGCCGTTGTAGCTGAACGAAACGTTGTCGTAGCGTATGTGCCCCTTGAGATCTTTGGCTTCGGCCGGATGCTCGGGATCGGTGATAGGATTCACCGCCTTGAGGATACGGTCGACGCGCTCCATCGATGCCAGTCCCTTCTGCACGGCATAGGCTCCTTTCACAAAATCTTTTGCGGGATTGATGATGCTATAGAAGATCACCATATAATAGATGAATGAGGCGGCATTCATCGAAGTGGTGCCGCTAAGGATAAGCGTGCCGCCAAACCACAGCACTATCGCGATGGCCGTAGTGCCAAGAAACTCACTCATGGGATGAGCAAGCGACTGGCGTCGCATCACGCGGTTGGAGATGTGGAGAAAGCGGTCGTTCTCGTCGTGGAAACGCCCCGACACCATTTTCTCGGCATTGAAAGCCTTGACGATGCGCAGGCCGCCAAGTAGCTCCTCGATCATCGACATGAGCATGCCCCACTGCGTCTGCCCCTCGAGCGACTTGCGCTTGAGCGACTTACCCACCTTGCCCATCAAGGTACCGGCAAGCGGAAGGAGGATGAGCACAAACAGCGTCAGCTGCCAGCTTATGGCAATCATCATGCCGAGACACACGATGATCATCACGGGATTCTTAAACAGCATGTCGAGCGACGACATGATCGAGTTTTCGATCTCGGCCACATCACCGCTCATGCGCGCCATCACGTCGCCCTTGCGCTCGACGGTGAAAAATCCTATCGGCAGCGAGACAATCTTGTCGTAGACATAGTTGCGAATGTCGCGCACAATGCCGGTGCGGAGCGGGATGATAAAATAGCTGCTCAGGTACTGCACGCCGGTCTTCAGCGCCGTCATCACCACAAGCATGGCAGCGAGAGCCGCAAGCGTGGCTGAGGCGCCCCAGTCGGCTATCGCCTCCTGCGTATAGTAATAAAAATTATTGATAACCACATCTTTCAGCGACGCACTCCCTACGGGCATATAGGCATAGGTGGCCTCCTTGACCTTGAAAAGCATCTCGAGTATAGGGATAATCAGTGCAAACGAAAAGAGCGTGAGTATCGCCGAGAGCAGATTGAAGATCAGATTGAGAATAAGATATTTCTTGTAGGGTGGCACAAAGCGGCGCATCACCTGTAAAAATTCCTTCATAGATTTCAGGGGGCTGTGACGTAATTTTACTGCAAAAATACGTATTATAAAATAAAAATCACTACATTTGCCAAAAGAGCCTCCACTACGGCGACTCATCACCATCAAATATCAATCAAAACAGAGGCATGTCTGCCAAACTTTACCCGCTAAAATTCATACCTCAATTCAAGAGTGTGATATGGGGAGGAAGCCGTCTCGCAGCTTTCAAGGCCACCGAAGCCGCCACAAACGACGTAGGTGAAAGCTGGGAGCTGTCGGATGTGACCGGCCATGAAAGCATCGTGGCCGACGGCGAGCTGCAAGGATGCAGTCTCCACGACCTTATCACGCAGTATGGGAAAAAGCTCGTGGGCGAGATTCCCCTGCGCCGGTTCGGGACAAAATTCCCGATCCTCATCAAGCTGATCGATGCCAACGACGACCTGTCGGTGCAGGTACACCCCGATGACACACTCGCCGGAGCGCGCCACAACTGCATGGGGAAAACCGAGATGTGGTATGTGATCGACGTGCAACCCGGAGCAAAAATCTACTCAGGCATGGCGCGTCACATCACCCCCGACCAATATGTGAGCCATGTGGCCGACGGCACTTTCACCGACGATATCGCTTGCCATGAGTCGCATCCCGGTGACGTCTTCTTCATTCCCGCCGGACGCGTCCATGCCATCGGAGCCGGCAACCTCATCGCCGAGATACAGCAGACGAGCGACATCACCTACCGCATCTACGACTACAACCGGCGCGACGCTCAAGGCAATCTGCGCCAGCTGCACACCGAGGAAGCCCGTGACGCCATCGACTACAACGTCAGCGACGACTACCTCTCGACCTATGACCATAACGCCCCTGTCGCTACTCTTGTCGACTGCCCCTTCTTCACAGTGAAGCTGCTGAAACCGCAGGGCAAACTTGCCGTAGAGATGCCGCAGGGATCATTCCTCTCGCTCACCGCAGTCGCAGGAGAAGCCCGCATCATTGCCGACGGCACGACCGTCAGCATCCGTCAGGGCGAAACCGTGCTTGTGCCCGCCGAGACCACCGCACTTGAGCTTGACGGAGAAGCGACAATCCTCTCCGCCTCCATACCCTCTGAAAAATAATAATTTCATCATCTAAAACAATATTACTGAACATGGATCTTACATCTCCTTCACCCGCAACTAAGCCCTACGTGCTTGGCATAGACATAGGTGGCACAAACACTGTATTCGGCATCGTTGATGCACGCGGCAACGTACTGGCTACAAACTCGATCAAGACTCAGAGCTATCCGATCTTCGAGGACTACATCAAGGCTCTCCACGAAAAAGCCAGCGACCTGATCAAGGCCTACGGAGCAGAAGGAAAAATTTTCGGTATCGGTATCGGCGCGCCCAACGGCAACTACAACACCGGCGAAATCGTTTTTGCCCCCAACCTCCCCTGGAGCGGCAATGTGCCCCTTGCATCGGCTTTGAGCAACGCATTCGGCGGCATCCCCGTGACTGTGACAAACGACGCCAATGCAGCAGCTATCGGTGAAATGACCTACGGAGCTGCCCGCGGCATGAAAGACTTTATCATGATCACCCTCGGTACAGGTGTAGGCGGCGGTGTTGTTGTCGACGGCAAGATGGTATATGGCACCGACGGTATGGCCGGCGAGCTCGGACACATCACATCGCGTCACAACGGTCGCCAGTGCGGATGCACACGCCGCGGCTGTCTCGAGACCTACTGCTCGGCAACCGGCGTGGCTACCACAGCCCGCGAGTTCCTCCAGGCACGTTCAAGCGAGGATTCGATCCTTCGCAACATTCCGCTTGAGGATATCACATCAAAAGATGTGTATGACGCAGCTGTAGCAGGCGACAAAATTGCCAAAGACGTGTTTGATTTCACCGGCAAGATTCTTGGTGAGGCACTCGCCGATTTCGCTTCATTCACTTCACCCGAGGCATTCATCATCTTCGGCGGTCTCGCCAAGAGCGGAGAGTTCCTCATGCGTCCGCTTCGTGAATCGTTTGAGGCCAACAACATGCCTATCCACAGAAACAAGATCAAGATCCTCCTTTCAGAGCTCAAGGAGAGCGATGCAGCTGTGCTCGGCGCATCGGCACTCGGCTGGGAGGCTAAATAAAACAGCTGTAACCACAGCAACCGACAATGACCGGGAGACGCACACAGCGCCTCCCGGCTCTTTTTATCATACTCTTCCATTTTACACACATTCAATATGTATTAGCAACCATACGCCAGCAAAAAACTTTGCATAACCGCTATGCCATCACAAAAAAATCTTTATTTTTGTTCTTAGCGAGAACTGCTCTTTAATAGCACTCGCAATAGATGCAAATAGAGATGAAACGCCCGACAAAACGACTTGCAGAGCTTGAGATCAGAGGTTTCAAGTCCATTGCGTATGATAGCCCTTTGACACTCCGGTTTGGAGCAGTCAATATACTTCTTGGTGCCAACGGCGCAGGAAAAAGCAACATCATCAGTTTCTTCAAGATGTTAAGCTACATGATGACCGGCGCTCTGCAGCGTTATATCGCCGAATATGGAACCGGCGAATTATTCTTACACTATGGTGCAAAAAAGACACCGGAATTAAGAGCTTCAATGCGTTTTAACGGGAACCAATGCTACGACATTTATTCCTTTTGTCTAACAAATGCCGTTCCCAACAGACTTATTATATCTTCAGAAGAAATCCAATGGAAAAATCAGAAGTCCCAAGGCAATTCTTCAGGAGAAAAGCAACTCATCTCAGATTTCAATGAATCTGCTCTTATACACTCTATAGGAGTAACTGAAAAATCAATATTCCGCCTCGTAAGCGGATGCAAGGTATACCAATTCAGTGATTCTTCATCTTCTGCTTCCATGAGAGGGGCATCGCCTGTCGATTCCGCACATTATTTACAATCAGAAGCCAACAATCTTGCATCATTCATATATTACCTGAAACAGAATTACAGGGATTCCTATAACCGCATCGTCTCATACGTGCGTGAGGTTGTGCCTCAATTCAATGACTTCTACCTTGAACCAGAGCGAAACTACATTTCTCTAAAGTGGACCGACGTATCTCCCAACGACTATGTTCTGTCCGCTCATCAATTCTCCGATGGTTCAATCCGCTTCATCGCCTTGGCAACACTTCTTCTTCAACCGGAAGAAACGATGCCACATGTAATAGTAATTGACGAACCGGAACTTGGGCTGCACCCCTATGCTATAGATCAACTCACCGAAATGATAAAGGATGCATCCCTGCACGCCCAGATAATCATTGCGACACAATCACCTGCAATTATAGACGGCTTTTCGGCTGACGAAGTTACCATAATCGAAAGAGATCCCACCACGCAAAGCACGATCGCACGCAAGCTAAATGCCGATGACTACAAAGAATGGTGTGATGAATATACACTTAGTGAACTCTGGGATAAAAACATCATAGGAGGACGCCCGGTATGAAGAACTGTATATTAACAATACTTTTGCGAGGGACAGACTGAAGCAAATTTCGCAACTAAAATACTTAAGCCTCACTTCTGCACATATAATATCTACGTTAAAACAGTTATTCTACAAACATCTCGGAAGAAAGGCATCAGTGGTGGGATGGTGAGCTACCGGCAGGTACTGAATGACCTTAGCAGGATATTTGCTTCAATACGCCCGAATAAAAGCGAGACTAACATTGTCACTACAATGTTTGATCTCTATGCTCTGCCCACCGATTTTATCGGGTATGGAGATGCTATGCGGCAAAACGGGCCACACGCTCAAGTTAGTTTTATAGAAGATTCTTTTCATTCAGAGATTAATCAACGTAATTTCATTCCATACATTCAACTTCACGAATTTGAGGCATTATTATTCTCTGACATAACAAAACTACAAATTGATTATCCCAACGCAACAAAAGAAATTGAAAAGCTAAAGATCCAGACTGATGGCATTGGAGATCCGGAGCTAATCAACCATGGTTCGGAAACAGCTCCAAGCAAACGAATTATAAACAGCCTACACCCGAAGTATCGGTACAACAAAGTGAAAAGTGGAGAATCTGTCGCATCTGCCATAACTCTGCCTGTCATCTTATCGCGATGCGCACACTTTCAAGAATGGATCAACAAGATTATACGCTTATCCGATCAACTTGAAGCTGAGAAATAACCTGTTGAAATCCCATAACAAACGACAATGACCGGGAGACGCGGTGCGCGCCTCCCGGCTCTTTTTATCATGCTTTCGGAATGGACGGATGAGAGAAACTGAAGGGATACGGGAATAAAAAAAAGGTTGGGATATTGAAGTCAATATTCCAACCGATTTCTGAAGTGTCCGAAATGAGACTCGAACTCACACGAGCTAATGCTCACTACCCCCTCAAAGTAGCGCGTCTACCAATTCCGCCATCCGGACATCGTTCTGATTCATTATCGAAGATAATCGTGGTCAGTGAGCGAAAAACGGGACTCGAACCCGCGACCCCGACCTTGGCAAGGTCGTGCTC
>CAYSKE010000033.1:0-15276 GCA_964431465.1 uncultured Muribaculaceae bacterium
CACGCTGATAATCAGGTGGACGCACGAGCCGTGCGTCCCTACTCTTGATGCAAAAAGCATTCCAACTCCAGAACGATAATGTGCGTCCCTACTTTGTGGATGGCGGACGCTCGATGGAGTGTTACTATGGTTTCGAGCAGATGGTTAAACAAGATTCAAATAAAAACGCGGGAATATAATTCGTCCGCAATCGAAAAATTGGTTATTCTTGTGCTTTTTTTCATTTGCAGTCGAAAAACCGAGAGCTTATTGCTGAATTTTCGTCTGTGAATGAATTTTATTATATTTACAAAAATATTTTTGAACATGACCGACGTATTAGAAAAGATTTCTCCATATAACCTGTGGAACGGTAATAATCTTCCCTCCGGATTTCCTCGCCCAGAATACACTTCTACGTTAGAGAAATTCATAGGTAACCGCCTTGTAAAGATATTGACAGGGCAGCGAAGGGCAGGCAAGAGCTACATAATGCGTCAGTTGGCAATGCGTTTGATAAGTAACGGGGTTGATTGCCATAATATTCTTTTCATAAATAGAGAATTGTCGGCATTCGCTTTTCTTCAGGATTCTGAGGATCTTGACCAACTGATTGAGGCCTATAGAAAAGAGATCGCGACTGACAATAAAATCTATATCTTTATAGATGAGGTGCAGGACATTTCAGGTTGGGAAAGAACGGTCAATTCTCTGTCGCAGGATTATACTTTTGAAGCAGAGGTATTTTTGTCTGGTTCTAACTCACGGCTGCTTTCCGGCGAACTTGCTACTCTGCTGTCCGGCCGCTACATTAGCCTGATGGTTTATCCTTTCTCATACGAAGAATATATAGGCGTCTGGAACTTGGAAAAGAATAGGGATTCATTCCTGAGATATATCAAAGACGGCGGACTCCCGGAGCTGATCAATCTTGTGGACTATGACATAAAGCAGCGTTATGTTGAAGGACTGAGAGATTCGATTATGCTTAAGGATATTGTGAGACGTTACTCGATCAAAGATGTTGCTTTGTTGGAAAATCTCTTTTTATATCTTGTCAACAATGCTTCAAATATGGTCTCCGTAACCGGCATAGTCAAATATCTGAAAGGTCGTGGCAGTAAGGCGAGTTATGACACTGTGGCAGCATATATCAGTTATCTTCAAGAAGCTTTCCTTTTGCATAAATCCACTCGCTATAATATATCAGGCAAGGAAATGCTTGGAGGAAATTTCAAAATCTATCCTAACGACCAGGCATATCATAACTATCTTTTCCCTACTGCAGCCTATGGTAGAGGATATGCGCTTGAAGGAGTAATATATATGTCATTATTACGAAAAAAATATGAAATAAATACCGGAGTGCTGCATAATAGTGAGGTGGACTTCGTGGCTACATCAGGAGGCAGGACTTTATATATTCAGGTGGCTTACAGTATAGAAGATCAATCTACAGCCGAAAGAGAATACGGAGCTTTCAAAGGCATAAAAGAAGAAGGTGAGAAATTGCTCATCACTATGGACGAAGATCCCTTCCCGATGCGGGATGGCGTTCGTCATTTGTCGGCCTGGCGCATTGAAGAATATATCTGACAATAATAAGGTCGTTATGACATCTACTGAATACAGCTCTATAACACCGCCCGGTGGACGCACGAGCCGTGCAATGCGGTTCAAATAAGTTTGCCAATTCATGTAGGCGGGGATAGAGTGGGCGACGTGGAAGTCGCACGCGTTGCGTGCTCAGTGAGGTGGAGTGCCCCTCATGACCGCGCCCTGACAGGCGCGGTTACTGGAAGAAGCGCGTGCGTTGCGCGCTGATAATCAGGAGGACGCACGAGCCGTGCGTCCCTACTTTGTGGATGGCGGACGCTCCATGGAGTGTCCGCATATAACGGATAACGAACAATAATTTCAGACGGACGCACCATGGTACGTCCCTACATTGATATTCAGTGCTTTATTGGTGCGTTGAATCGTTGGATAGGTACAAGATAAGGAGCGTGTAAATCATGGAGATGAGTGGTCGTGCGTTGCACGCTGATAATCAGGCGGACGCACGAGCCGTGCGTCCCTACATTGAGATGCAGTGTTAACTGAGTTGAGTAAGGGGTTAGCGGGAGGTGATGACGCGGTCGCCGAGCATGTGGGCGTACTCTTTCTGCAACTCGATGTAGCGTGCCTTGCGCTGCATGAGCTGCATGACTTTCTCGATGTCGCCTTCGGCACTTGCGCGGGCGATCTCGTTGCACAGTTCGCCGGACATTGAGGCGAGCAATGCTGACTTCCACGCATAGATCGCCTGATTGAGCAGATGGGGGAGCTTGTCGAGCTCGGTGGGGAGCTGAGTGAAGCGTGTGTGGTATTTGCTGAGGCGGTGACGCTCGAAAGCGAGGGATGTGGCGAGGTGACGCACGCTGTCGTTGCTCGAGCAGGTGAGGGAGCGCTCGACGTAGTTGCGGGTAAAGCCGGCCACGGAGTTGTTGTAGGTTTCATCGGCCCGCTCCATGAGCATGTGCTCTTCGCGCGTGATGGCAGCAAGGTCGGGGGCGGTGGAGGCGATGATCTTGCGCCCTTCCTCAATCTCGTTGCTGCGGCGGGTGGCTGCCTCGAGCTTCTCGCGCGCCAGATCGTCGGGCCACGTGTCGCGCAGCGATTGAGCTTCGGAAAAAAGATCGCGGTTGGAGGGGTCGGAAAATTCCATGCCGTCGTTGGCCATCTCGAGTTCGACAAGGTCGATGACGCTCATCGGCACGGTATTGCCCTCGGTGTCGATCGCGTCGCAGACGGTGGTCATGCCGTAGCGCACGACATAGAGAAGCACCCCGCGCTCAAAATCGGGGAGCGAGGGTTGTCCCGGGCGGGTAGCGGCAGCAGCGGTGACGGGAGTGGAAGCCGGGAGTGGTGAGGGGGATGCGGCAGTGGGAGTGTCGGCGGCGGTGACGTCGGCGATAGATTTACGGGCTTCTTCACGCTGACGCTCCACGGAGGCTTGCTCAGCCTTGCGCTTGCGCGCAAGCGAGACCTGACGGCGCAGGATGTCCTCTCCCATGTCGAGCAGGCGGCTGCACTCCTGAATGTAGACCATGCGCTTGACTTCGTCGGGGATGGCGGCCACGGACTGGACAATGTCGGTGATCACCTCGGCGCGGCGCGTGGGGTTGGTTGCGTCCTTGAGGAGAATGGTGGTCTTGAACCGGATGAAGTCGACCGAATTATCCTCAATGTATTTTTCTACTTCCTCGGAGCTATGATTCTGGGCGAAAGAGTCGGGGTCGTCGCCGTCGGGGAGGAGAACGATGGAGATGTCGAGCCCCTCGTTGAGGAGGATGTCGATGCCTCGCAGGGAGGCTTTGATGCCGGCCGCGTCGCTGTCGTAGATCACGGTAACGGCATCGGCGAAACGATGAAGCAGACGTGCTTGGCCGGATGTGAGTGAGGTGCCGGATGATGCCACTACATTTTCCACGCCGCTCTGCGACATGGAAATGACATCCATATAGCCCTCGACAAGAATGCACCGGCCTTTCTGAGCGATAGCTTTCTTGGCCTGATAGAGACCGTAGAGCTGGACACTCTTGGAGTAGATGGATGACTCGGGGGAGTTGATGTATTTGGCGACAGACTTGTCGGTGCGGAGCGTGCGGCCGCCAAATGCCACGACTTTTCCTGAAATGCTGTGGATGGGGTAAATGACGCGGCCACGGAAGCGGTCGACAACGTGCCCGGTCGACTCCTGCCGGTAGCAGAGTCCGGTCGACACAAGGTATTGCTCCTGATAGCCGGCGGCTTTGGCTTCGCGCAGAAGGATGTCGCGCTCCTCAAGAGCATAGCCGAGGTGGAAGCGCTCGATCATGCGCTCGTTGATGCCTCGCTCACGGACATAGGCGAAGCCTATGTCGCGCCCGGTCTCGGTGTGGAGTAGGTTGTGCTCAAACCGCTGCATGGCCCACTCGTTGACGGCGAGCATGCTCTGGCGCTCGGTCTCGGCCTGCAGCTCCTCGGCTGTCACCTCATCCTCTTTGATGGGGATGTTGTATTTTGCAGCGAGATAGCGCAGTGCTTCGTTGTAGGTCATGGATTCATGCTCCATGACAAACCCGACGGTGCTTCCTCCCTTGCCGCAACTGAAGCACTTGCAGATGCCTTTGGACTTCGATACGGAAAACGAGGGTGTGCGCTCATTGTGGAAGGGGCATAGACCGATGTAGTTGGCGCCGCGTTTTTTGAGCTTCACGAAGTCGCTCACCACTTCGACGATGTCGGCGGTGTCAAGAATGCGGCTTACGGTTTCCTTATCGATTCTTCTCATGTGTCAGGGGAGTGGAGAGAGTGTGTAGACTGCGGTTGAGAGGGTGAATATCTGCTGCAAAACAAAAGCTTTGCCATGCCGGTGAAGTGGGTCGGCAAAACGCAAAAAAGGCATTGTTTCACAACAACGCCTTCTCTTAAACCTTTATCTTAATCTAATACTATGAAAAACACACGCACAAATGTACTCGTAGTTTTTCAAGTGTGCAAGGATTTATCAGATTAATTTACGTTTTTAGCGTTGCTTTAGCATATATTAACAAATGAGTGCGCTGTAATGTCACACGCGATCTCATGTCAATAGTTGCGTTCACCGAAGATGCTTGTGCCGACCCTGACCATCGTGGCTCCCTCCTCTATGGCTATGGGATAGTCATGGCTCATGCCCATGCTCACCACATCAAACCGCCGAAGATCGGGGGCTATCTCAGTGATAATGCGGTCGAAGCAGGCACGGATGGCGCGGAAGTCGGCGCGGATGCGGTCAACGTCGTCGGTGTTGGTGGCCATCCCCATCACTCCGCGGATGTGGGTGGACTGCAATGTCTCAAACTGCCGCTCGCGCATCCATTGCTCGAGCTGAGCAACACTGAAGCCCGATTTGGTTTCCTCATCGGCCACATGGAGCTCAAGGAGCACGTCGACAGTCTTTCCGATCTTGGCAGCCTCACGGTCGACCACACGCAGCAGACGGTCGGAGTCGATGCTGTGGATGAGCCGCAGATTACCGATGCGGAGAAGCTGGGCAACTTTGTTGGTCTGCAAGTGTCCGATGAAGTGCCACTCGGTGTCGGCGGGAAGCTGCGGGGCTTTGGCAGTGATCTCCTGCACGCGGCTTTCGCCGAACACGCGCTGTCCGGCGTCGTAGGCTTCACTGACAGCATCGGCAGGATGAAACTTGGAGACGGCTACCAGTGTGACTCCGGAGGGGAGGGATGCGGTGATGTGATGTAGGTTGTCGGAAATCATTTTTCAGCTTTGTCACCTGAAAGGTCGGCCTTGTAGACGTCCATAATGAGTGTCTCGGTGATTGAAACGATCTCGCAGTCGCCGGTGTAGGTGTCGATCTCGGCGGTGAGGTTGTCGTAGGCGTTCTTGAAGTTGCTGCCTGCAACAAGCATCTGGCTTATAGCGCGCTTCTCGGCGGCAGTCTTCTCGTCGATAGTGATGAAAGCAACTTTTGCAAGATACCACTTGTCGGCAGTGTCATCCCAGATAATTTCAGCTATCTTTGTACGCTTAACTGCAGAGACTGAAAATTCGCCTGAGATGAAGGGGGTAATCTCCTTGATGATGCGGGCTTCAGCCTCGGTGAAAGTGAAGGCATCGACGAGATAAGGCTCGGTCACTTTCTTTTGTGTGCCGTTTTCCATCGTCTTGTCGAACCTGACTTTGCATTCAAACCAATTTGCCATTGTGCTTAGATGTGATTGTATGTTGTTGTTTTCTTTTTTCGGTCATGTATTGCCGGAGTGCAAAAATAACGTTTTCTTGCAAAACCAAGCATCGCCGGGAGTTGTTGAAAGTATAAAAAGATTGAATCCGGCGGGCTATGACTTGCCGGGGATGAAAAACAACACGCTTATATTTTGAACGTTATATGAAATCCTATCGTATTTCAAATTATATTTCGGAAGGTAGCTCGGCAATCGACATGAGGGATGCGGTTGCCGTGGCAGCATCATCGCCACTGCACTTCAAGCGCATCACGCCTGATGCGATGCCGGAAATACGCCGGATACTCCAGATGTCGCCTTCGCTGACATGTGACTACAGCATAGGCGGTCTGTATATGTGGATCAACTATTTCGGCTATAAATACTGCATTTATAAGGACACACTGTTTATAACCGGTGTGGAGGAAAATCATCTTGACCGTCAGGCATTCTCCTGTCCGGTCGGGGCCATGCCCTTACCCGAGGCGATAGCTCTGCTCGAGGAGTATTGCAATGAGCACGGGCTGACCATGCGGTTCTCGGCTGTGCCGGCTGACCGCCTGTCGTGTTTCCTCGCATATAAACCGGAATTTAAGGTCGAAGAGCTTACCGATTGGTCAGATTATGTGTATGAAGCAGAGAAGTTTGCAACTCTCTCGGGCAAGAAACTTGCAAAGAAGCGTAATCACGTAAACCGCTTTAAGACAGATTATCCAGAGGCTCATCTCGATGCACTTACAGCCGCCGACGTGAAGGAGGTGAAGGAAACTCTCGCACGCTGGACGCAGGAGGAGACCATCGATACAACATCATCGACTAAGGTTGAAGAGCTCAATCAAGTGTTTGATGTACTTGACAATCTTGATAATTACGGATTTGACAGCGCAATACTGCGCAGCGGTGGAGCCGATGACAGGATAGTGGCTTTCACTCTCGGTGAGAAGATCAACGACACGCTGTTTGTGCACATCGAGAAAATGGATCACAACGTCTCGGGTGCAGGGGAGACTGTAGCGCATCTGTTTGCAAAGGAGATGCGCGAGAAATATCCTGACTTGCGTTTTCTCAACCGCGAAGAGGATTGCGGAGATCCGGGACTGCGCTATGCAAAACAATCATGGCAACCCGCCATGCTGCTTAAAAAATACAATGTAGTGAGCTGAATTTAGCTGCTATAGAATAGAAAACGCTGCGTCGCTTGTGGGTGACGCAGCGTTTTTTCAATACGTTTCGGGGAAAATAAGGTCAGAGCTTGACCCGGAGCGTCGTGCCTGACTTGATGGTGCGGTCGATGACTTTGCTGCCGTCGGCTTTGGTGACACTGACGTTGATCTTGTCGGGTGAGACGCGATGCACGGCAATGGAGAAGTCGTTGCCGAATGCCTTGATGTCGGTGAGCGACATGTCATCCCACGACGAGGGGAGCGATGGGGTCAGATCGAAGCTGCGCAGACCGGTGGGGCGTATGCCGAAAAGTCCCTCGGTGAAGATGCGGGCATAGAGCGCGCTCTCGGTGGAGAGGTGGCGCTGGCTGCCCTCGGGCCACGCCTCGATGGGATAGGGCACGTGGTCGCCGAGCAGACGTGTGGCTGTGTAGCTCTCAAGGAAGGGGAGCGCTTTGTCGGGGCGTCCGGCCTGAAAGACGCCGCGGAGGGCGTAGAGGGTTGAGCGATCCCAGAAAGTCTTGTCGTTGGCCTCGGTGAGCAGACCATTCTTAGTCCAGAGACGCGGTGAGAAAAGGGCGTCGACAGTGGCGTCGGTGCGGTCGTAGATACCCATCGTGAGGGGAATACAAATCCATGCGCGGAGAATGTCGTTGCCTTTGTAGTAGGCGTAGGTGTCGAAGCCCTCGACCGGCCCGGCAAAGTATTTCTCCATGTTTTTGCGCAGTTCGGCAGCCTGCTTGCGGTAGGTGCGTGCCTTGGCGTTGTCTATGCCGAGGTCGTCGAGAAGATAGGCAGTGGAAAGGAGGGCATCGTAGTAGAGCGAGTTGGTGCAGAGGTTTGCCTCGCCGGACGGGAAGCGGCCTTCAAGCTCATCGGAGTCGGAGTTGACCACTCCGTCGGCATTGATCTTGTTGTGGCTGAACTCAAGACACCACTCAATGAGGGGGAGGAGATGACGCGCAGTGGCGGCATCGCCGTTGGCAAGGGCATATCTTGATGCTCCGTAGGCAATCATTGCGGCATCGCCACGGTCGCCTGCACCGTTCCAATAGTCGTCGCCCTCGGCGATAATGGAGCTGGGGATGGGCTCACCCTTGTCGTTCATGAAGCGGGCGAAGTGGTCAAACGAGCACTCTGCCGACTGGTTGGCGTAGTCGTAGCCGGTGAAAGGGAAGAAGGGGTTGGCATATTCAGCCTGATCGTTTGCCCAGATAGCTGCATAGTAGCTCTCGCCGCCGGGTCCCTGCATCGGACCACCCTTTGTGGCGTAGATGCTCTCACACACGCGCAACTTGGCGAAATCCATAAGGCGGTTGAGGGTGTCGTTGGGTGTGTGGAGGCGGAGTGAGCCGGCAAGCTGCGAGGCAAGTGCCTTGCGCTTGGCATACTCGTCGGCAGCGTTGAACTTGCCTACGGTTTCTCCCTTCTTGGTAGCGGTGTTTATTGCCGAGAAATCAAGTGTCTCGCCGGGAGCAAGAGCTATGCCGGGAGTGCCTTGGCTCATCGTGTAGACTGTGAAAGGAGCGTCAATGCCTTCGGCAGCATTGGTTGTAAGCTGCTGGTCAAGTGCCGGAACTTCGATCTCTACTGGGCTTTTACCTACGTTCTTGACGGTGTAAAGCTCAATAAACGCGCGTCCATCGGTAGAAGGGAAGTAGCGGCGTGTGAGCTCAAGCTGCCCCATGCGTGAGCCATTGAGGAAGCTCTCGACCTCAAGGCAACCGTCGGCGATGCGCACCTGCTTTACGGTCTCCTTCATGGGGTTGCGGCCTATCATCATGTCGCGCACAATGTCGTGGGTGACACGGCGCTGGAAACTTGCATGGGTATTGTTGGGGATGGTGCGCAGCATGGGGAACACCAGTGACTTGTCGATGCCAAATGAGCCGTCGGGGTTCACGCCGTAGCGGAGGACTGTGGCAATGTGTTTGCCGGCCATCTCGATGTGATCAGTGTGACCGAAAGATGTGCTGTCGACATTCCAGACAATGGCGTTTGCCGCCGGGGCAAGTGTCCAGTATTGTCGTGCTCCGGCTGTGAGTGATGCGCCGAGGAGCAGCGGCAGCAGGATTTTTTTCATTGCAAGATGTGGTATTGAAGGTAATTGGTTTAGTTTTCAGGTGCTATCTGTGAGAAAAGCTCAGGGACGCTGTCGCGAAGATGTGTCTCAAAAGTGGAAATGTAGAGGTCGGCCGCTTCAGTCTCTCCTGCCTGACGCAATTTGTGCTCTTTATCGCGCACGGAGAGGAGGAATGACTGCAGCCGAAGCTGCGATATTTTTTTCTGCGATGCAAGGTCGATGAATGCGTTGGCATCGGCAACCGCTCGATCGCGTGCGGCTGATTGGCGTGCCGACCCGCCGGAACATGACGGCATCATGAACAGCGCGCCCACGGCAACTATTGCAGCAAAAAATCTTTGCATGGTCAGGTGGGTTATTTCTTGCGATAACGGTCGAAGAAACTCAGGATGATCTCGCCGGTGTCTATGTCTTTGCTATGCCATGAATGGGGCGCTCCGTCGATCTCGTAAAGCTCTACATCGCATCCGTAGGGGGAGTCGTAGTAGATGTGACGTTTAGCAGTGTGAGCAGCATCGGGTTTTGTGGTGACGTCCTCGATTCGGTAGGACTGGCAACGGTTGTTGGCTGCGACAGCTCCTACGGCCACCGGAACCGACACGTAAGGCCCCCAGCCTCCGGTGTTCTCCGGGTCACCTCCCCACATCGACACTTTGTCGTCGGTGCCGTGTATCTCCATAAAAGGCACCGGGAGGGTGAGACGCTTGTCGAGAAACACATTGCAGAAAGTGAGTCCGGCAACCGACGCATAGGCCTTAAACATATCGGGCTCGGTGTAGAGCATCTGGTAGATGATGTCGCCTCCGTTGGAACTGCCTGTGCAGAAAACTTCTTCGGGGTCAAGGTCATATTTCTTGCAGACTTCGGCGACGAGAGCACGGATGTAGGGCTGATCATCGGCCATGCCTGCCTGCGAGGGGTAGCCGACGTTCCATCCTTCTTTGCCCTTGGTGTCGGGGAGACCGTCGGGGTAGCAGACGGCATATCCATGCCGGTCGGCAGCCGCATTCAGGTCGGCGACCCAACGCCCCTGAGAGTTGTAGCCGTGGATGTATAGGCAAAGGGGTGCTCCCTTTTCAAGTCCTTCGGGGATATACATGCGGTAAGTCCTCGGGGTTCCCTGAAATGTGATTGTCTCTTTGTCGGGTAACTCGGCAAAAGCGCTCATCAGCGTGAAGCAAAAGGCAAGTGCCGGAAGAAGGAGGCGTTTTGT
Organism: uncultured Muribaculaceae bacterium; assembly: GCA_964431465.1. Lineage (GTDB taxonomy): Bacteria > Bacteroidota > Bacteroidia > Bacteroidales > Muribaculaceae > JAFLTL01. The sequence goes on from CAYSKE010000033.1 coordinate 10,189, forward strand.
CATGGGTTGTCTATCGGCGTTTAAGGGTGAGTGACGACCAACCGGTTTCGGCTGTGCTGCGACTATTTTCATACAGGCCGAGGGGTGCGGCCGCTTCAAGGAGTATTTCGATGTCCTGCTCATAGAATCCGCTGAGCGCCATGATGCCGTCGGGCTTGAGATGCGCTGCATAAGCAGGAAGGTCGGCAAGGATAACGTTGCGGTTTATGTTGGCAAGGAAAAAGTCGGCGGGCGCAACATGGGCAAGAGCCGATGCGTCGCCAAGGATGACGTTGATCTCGCTGTGACCGTTGAGCGCGACGTTTTCCACGGCGTTGTCTTTGGCCGGCGGATCGATCTCGATCGCTGTGACGGGAGTTGCTCCCCGCATGGCGGCGATGATGGCGAGAAGTCCGGTTCCGGTGCCCATGTCGATCACGCTCTTTCCGGTAAGGTCGGTGTCGAGGAGGAAGCGCGCCATGAGTGATGTTGTGGCGTGGTGGCCGGTTCCGAATGCCATTTTGGGGTCAATCGTGATGTCGAGCGGGCAGATGGGGTAATCTTTGTGGAAAGAGCTGTGAATAACACACCGCCCGGCCACGACGATGGGCTGGAAGTAGTGTTTCTCCCACTCCTCATTCCAATCCTGCCCTTCGATCTCCTCCACAGAGTCGACGGTGGCTATGACCGCCCCGGCAGTGAGATCGGCTAACGATGCGGCAGCCTCGCGCGTGGCGGCATCATCGACCAATTTCTCGGGGACGTAGGCGAGCATGACACTCTCGTCGGCCGGATCGGTCGAAAAAGACTCAAACCCGATGGGTGCAAGCAGGGATGCAAGCACGTCGGCACCATCGGAGAGCGTGAAAGAAACACTGTCATCCACATCGCCCAGTGGCGATGCAGATGACAGGCGGAAACGGTAAAGTGTATAATTGTTCATCTAAACTTGTGTCAGAACAGATAGCCGACAGTTACTGTCCAGTAATTGTCGCGTATTTTGCGGTTGAATCCTTGGTTGGCGTGGACAAGCGCAGCGGCGCGTGTGCAACCGAGGCTATAGCCGGCCTTGACCTGAAGGTGGCTGATAAGGGTCAGGCCTGCACCGAAGTCCCATGCCATGTCGCCCTTACGGCTATTGACACCGTTGGAATCCTTGTCCTTGGAAACCATGTAGGAGAAAGAGGGACCGGTGAAGATGAAAGGTGAAACCACACGGCCTACGATGGGAAGACCGAGACCCCACTTGAAGTGGATGGGCACGGTGAGGTAGTCGCGCTTGAGGGTGTAGCTCTGGTTTTCATTGTCGGTGAATGCACTTGTGCGGTGCACATAGAGAAGTGATCCCTGAAATGAGATGCCTACAACGGGGATAGTGAACTCAGCGGTGGGACCTCCGACAAAGCCCACGCGGTTGGAGGCGTTGAATGTCTTTTCTGAGAAGTGCAGCTTGTTGGCAGCGATACCGGCCTGAATACCCCATTTGAACTGAGCGGATGCCGAGATGACTGAGGTTGCGATGATGACAGCTGTCACCAGAAGCGTACGAAGTTGTTTCATAGTGTGGTGTGGATATTAAATTAATAAAAAACTAAATTTTTGCGGAAGGTTGATTACGCGCTGCCGGATCACGGTGAGCGGCGGGAAGCGCCGAGTCGATTGTGGCACGGATGCTGTCGATGAGCGGCTGGCAGTGCTCTGACTCCGGTGCGGGTACGGGTGGATGAATGGTGAGCGTGATATGCCCCCAATGAGGCAACTTGCCTGTGCGGGGCATGACTTCATAAGCTCCGTCGATGGTCAACGGCACGATGGGAAGCCGGAACTCAGAGGCAAGCATGAATGCTCCGCGCTTAAAGCGACCCATGCGACCGGTGAATGTGCGGGATCCCTCGGGGAAGACAACGAGCGACATGCCGTCCTTGAGCTGACGCTCGGCGTTCTGAATGGTCTGTCGAATGGCTTGCGGAGTGCTTCGGTCAACCATGATGTGACCCGACCGCTTGCAGCTGAACCCGACGAGCGGGATGCGCTCAAGCGATTTTTTCATCATCCACTTGAAGTTGTGTCCGAGATAACCGTAGATGACGAATATATCGTAGGAACTCTGGTGATTTGCCACAAAGACGTAGGATGTGCCTTTGGATATATTCTCACGCCCTTTTACCGTGACTCTGACCATTGTGAGCAGACAAAAGAGTCGCGCCCAGATGTGTGGCGGCCAATATCCCCACCACCGCCCGCCAAACAGGATTGATCCTGTGGCGGTGACGATGGCGGTGATGGCTGTCGACACCAGCAGCAGCGGTGCCATGATTATCACCTGATAGATGCGATAGAGCAGCAGTTTCAAAACTGTAGGAACGTGTTGGTAGGGTTAAGCCGGGCAGTGTTTTACCAAGCGAAAATAGGATAGCTTTCCATGAGCTTGTTGACCTCGGAGCGCACTGATGCGATGACTTTCTCGTCGGTCGGAGCCTGCAGGACTGTGTCGATCATCTCGACGATGTCGCCCATCTTGTCTTCCTTGACGCCGCGGGTGGTGATGGCCGGTGTGCCAAGACGGATTCCCGAGGTCTGGAAGGGGCTACGTGAGTCGAAGGGCACCATGTTCTTGTTGGCTGTGATGTCGGCCTCAACAAGTGCCTTTTCGGCCACCTTACCGGTGAGGTCGGGGAACTTGGTGCGGAGATCGACAAGGATGCAGTGGTTGTCGGTGCCTCCAGAAACGATCTTGTAGCCTTTATCGACCAGTGCCTGCGCCATGGTTGCGGCATTGAGTTTTACCTGCTTCTGATAGTCGACATACTCGGGCTGGAGTGCCTCGTTGAAGGCAACAGCCTTGGCTGCAATGACATGCTCAAGCGGACCACCCTGCACGCCGGGGAAGACTGCAGAGTCGATGAGAGACGACATTTTCTTTATAACACCTCTGGGGGTGGTTTTTCCCCACGGATTGTCAAAATCTTTTCCGAGAAGGATGATTCCGCCACGCGGACCGCGCAGAGTCTTGTGGGTTGTGGAGGTGACGATGTGGGCATATTTCACCGGGTTGTCGAGCAGACCGGCTGCAATGAGTCCGGCGGGGTGAGCCATGTCGATCATGAGGATAGCTCCGATCTCGTCGGCGAGCGCACGCATGCGGGCATAGGCCCACTCACGGGTGTAGGCACTTGCTCCGCCGACGATGAGGCGTGGACGCTCACGACGTGCCACTTCTTCCATCTGATCGTAGTCGATGCGACCGTCGTCTTCACGCACGTTGTACTCCAGAGCTTTGAACATGAGTCCGGAGAAATTGACAGGGCTGCCGTGGCTGAGGTGACCGCCGTGGCTGAGGTTGAGTCCGAGGAATTTGTCGCCGGGCTGCATCACTGACATGAATACAGCCATGTTGGCCTGTGCGCCCGAGTGGGGCTGCACGTTGGCGTACTCGGCTCCATAAATCTTCTTGATACGGTCGATAGCGAGCTGCTCCACTTCGTCGACTACCTGACATCCGCCGTAGTAACGGTGGCCGGGATAGCCTTCGGCATATTTGTTGGTGAGGCATGACCCCATAGCGCGCATGACCTCGTCGCTGACGAAGTTCTCGGATGCAATAAGTTCGATGCCTTTTTTCTGACGGTTGTGCTCGTTCTCGATAAGTTCAAAAATCTTTTTGTCTTGTTCCATAGAAGATATAAAATGGATTATTTTTTCTTTTTAACTGAGAAGCCGAAGTGACCGATGTAGTCGCCCTGACGGTAATAGCCGCCGTGGGAGTAGACCAGTGGTGAGGCTTGCTCGAGGTTGAACCGACCTGTGGCGGGGTCGAGATACTGCTCGTCGGCAAGCACGTTGAGCACTTCGGCAATGAACATGTCGTGGCTACCAAGCGAGATGATGTCGCGCACCCGACACTCGATAGAGACGGGCGACTCCTTGATCGAGGGGCTGGCTACGGCGATGCCCGGCTCAGGAGTGAGCCCGGTTTCTTTCCACTTGTCGTAGTCGCGTCCTGAACGCACTCCTGCCCAATCGGTGGCACGCGCCATGTCGGCCGTGGTGAGATTGATGGTGAACTCCATGTGCTTTTTGATGAGTGCGTAGCTGTGACGCTCGGGGCGCACCGAGACGTAGCACATGGCCGGGTCGGAGCAGATGGTGCCTGTCCATGCCACGGTGAGGAAGTTGGACTCCTCACTGTCGCCGCAACTCACGAGCACGGCTGGGAGGGGGTAGATCATCGTGCCCGGTCTCCAGACCTGTTTCATAGCAGGGTGGCTTTGAGGGAGCTGACTGTGTGGTTGCAGTAGTGGCATCTCAGGAGTCCTGCGTTGCGGTCGATGACTGCAAATTTGGTGCGCATGGGCTCGTGGTTGGTGATGCACTTGGGGTTGTCGCATTTGACGATCCCCACCACGGTGTCGGGGAGCTCGACGCGGCGTTTCTCGACAACTTCGTAGTCGCGGATGGTGTTGACGACAGCGTCGGGCGCAATGATCGAGATGCGGTCGAGGACGGCCTCGGGGAAGAATGTGTCGGCTACCTTTATGATGCCTTTTGCTCCGTGCTTGGAGCTATGGAGATTGTTGCCTATCGTCAGCTGCTTGTCGAGAAGCTCTATTCCGAGAATCTTGACGCACTGGAAGAGCGCCTGCGGCGGAATGTGGTCGATGACGGTGCCGTTGCGCAGGGCAGCAACGGCCAGTTCCTGCTTGCTCATTGCTGTGTGGTGTTGTTGATAGTGAGTGGTTCCTGTGGGATGTCGATGCCGAGCGAGCGGCAGATGAGTGCCTGACGTGCATAAAGCCCGTTTTGCGCCTGCTGGAAATAGTAGGCTTTCGGGTTGTCGTCGACGTCGGGGTTGATCTCGTTGACACGTGGGAGGGGATGGAGGATGCGGAGGTTGTCGCGTGCTCCGTCGAGCATGGCGTTGTGAAGGGTGTAGAGATCCTTTACTTTCTCATACTCCATGAGGTCGGCAAAACGCTCACGCTGCACACGGGTCATGTAGATGATATCAGAAGTGTCGATCACTTCCTTGGAAAACTCGGTGTGCTCGGTGTACTTAATTCCGTTCTGGCGGCAAACTTCCTTGTATTCTTCGGGCATCTTGAGCTCGTC
>CAYSKE010000034.1:0-14679 GCA_964431465.1 uncultured Muribaculaceae bacterium
GCCCATCGTTTCTCATCACCGAGGCCATGCGCGGCTACGGCGCAGTGCTCCGCAATCTCAAGGGTGAGGAATTCATGCACAAGTATGACCCCCGGCTGTCGCTTGCACCACGCGATATAGTGGCACGCGCAATCGACAGCGAGATGAAGCTCAATGGCGACGACCATGTCTATCTCGACGTCACCCACAAAGACCCAGAGGAGACCAAGCGGCATTTCCCCAACATCTACCAGCACTGTCTGGAAATAGGCATCGACATTACCAAAGACTACATTCCCGTTGCTCCGGCCGCCCACTACCTTTGCGGCGGCATAAAGGTCGACGGCAACGGTGAGTCGACAATCCACCGCCTCTATGCCCTCGGCGAATGCTCATGCACCGGACTGCACGGTGGAAACCGCCTTGCGTCAAATTCGCTGATCGAAGCTGTGGTCTACGCCGACGCAGCAGCCAAACATGCCGAAGAGACCCTGTCACGCTACTCTTTCCGCAACGACATTCCAGACTGGGATGACGACGGCACGCGTCACCCCGAGGAGATGGTGCTCATAACCCAGAGCCTTAAAGAAGTCAACCAGATCATGGGTTACTACGTGGGAATCGTGCGGAGCAACCTGCGTCTTGACCGGGCATGGAACCGCCTCGACATACTCTACCGCGAGACCGAAAAGTTGTTCAAGAACTCAAAGGTATCACGCGACATCTGCGAGCTGCGCAATGTCATAGCCGTCGGCTACCTGATTATGCGTCAGGCCAAAGAGCGCAAAGAATCACGCGGACTGCACTACTCGGTGGATTATCCCCCCACTCCTTCGAAATAAGCGTAAGCCCCGACCACACTTAAAGCGGGAACCGGTCTTCACTGTGCCGGTTCCCGCCTTCCTTTTTGCGTAATCCAAATATCTTTTAGTGGCCGAACGTCAGGGTCGTGTAATAGCCTAACCCTCCGATGCCATAGGACGATTCATAGCTGAGTGTGACATAAGAGCCGTCGCCATTCCACCATGTCGACGACATGCCTCGTGCGTTAGGAGTTATATAGGGGGCGCCGTAGGTCACCGTCAACATATTGAGCAGATTGTTGTAACGCGATGCGTTGTCGTAGGCCGATGCAAAGGTATAGACAGCCGACATAAGTCGTCCTCCTTTATAAAACATTGATGCTTCGGGCCATACGTAGTCCATCATCCTCACATTGTTGAGATAGATCGCGTCGTTGCCGTAGCCTCCCACGGTATAGCCATTGTCGTAGAGATACTCCAGCGACAGGTTGAAGGCCGTGCCGATAGCGAGCCCGAGAAGAGCCTGCCCGAATGAGATTGGACGTCCTATAGGTCGCCATGCCGCCGGACGATGAGGAACAGGCCGGGGAGCATGCACGTAGAAGGGAGCGTGCGGCGGGTGCGGTGCAAAGGCACCATGGAAATTAGAAGGGCGAGGAGCAGGCTTGTGGGAATGGGGAGGTGGTGGTGGGGTCGGCTGCACCGGACGATGGGGAGGTGCCGGACGATGTGCCGGTGACTGCGGTTTCGGTTTGTTTCTCTCCCAACGGTCAGGAGCGGCGGGCTGTCCGGCTCCGGGACGCTGTCCGGGTGTAGGGCGTGTGCCCAATCCCTGATTTTTGTTGTTTTTATTCTTATCCTCGTGGCGCTGTGAGCCTGAGAATTGATTGTTATTTACCTTTTTACCGTCGTTTTTCACAGCCCCCTGACGATTACCCGCCGATCGCTGCTCGGTTTTTTGTTGCTGACGACGTCCATCGCCACGGTTGCCACGATGGTTATCTGCCCATGATGTCGATGAGCAGATTGCAATAACAACTGCTATTGCCGATGTTTTGAGAAAAAACCTGTTCATAGTCGGGACTTATTTGTATCTGTTTATTGTTTTGACAGGCGCAATTTATGAAAGTTTAATTCATTTCTATAACGATTGCTGTCTAAAATTAGTTAAATTTGCCATGACATAACCACATAATCCACTCTATTACTCTATTAACTGAATGAATCTAAAATCTCTTCTTGCGACCGTTGCAGTTGCCGCGTCCATGACAGTGTCGGCAGCCGATGCGCCGCGCTATGTCTTCTACTTTATCGGTGACGGTATGGGTGTTCAGCCCGTACTCGCCGCACAAGCCTATAGCCGCATAAAGGGGCTTGACACCCCTCTCATGCTGACGTTTCCGGCAGTAGGCATGGTCACCACCCACTCGGCAAGCAGCCCTGTCACCGACTCGGCCGCCGCCGGCACCGCACTCTCCACAGGCAGCAAGACCCGCAACAGCATGCTCGGCATGAACGCCGACACGATTGCCGTTGAATCGGTCGCTAAAAAATATCAGGCAAAGGGATATGGTATCGGCATCGCCACCAACGTCTATCCCGATGACGCCACTCCGGGTGCTTTCTATGCCCATGTGCCCAACCGCGGCATGACAGCCCAGATCGGCAAGCAGGCCGCAGAATCGGGCTATCAGTTTATCGGCGGATCATATCTGCGCGGTCTCAAGGACAAGGAAGGCAACGACACGGGTGTGCTTCAGGCATTCAAGGACAACAATGTCGACTATGTAAAGGGTATTAAAGAAGCACGCGCCTCCAAGAGCGAAAAGGTATTCATGGTATATCCCGACAGCGTGGCTCACATCGCCAATTACACCATCGACAGCATCCCCGGCTTTGTGTCGCTCCCCGATATCACCCAGACCTGTCTTGACCATCTCCTGAAAGTGAGCCCTGACAAGTTCTTCATCATGATCGAGGGTGGCAACATCGACCACGCAGCCCACGGCGACGACGGCGGAACAGTCATCAAGGATATTCTCAATTTCAACGAGGGCATACAGGTTGCCTACGATTTCTATCTGAAGCATCCCGACGAGACCCTTATCGTCGTTACCGCCGACCACAACACCGGTGGCATGAGCCTCGGCAACTCTTATCTGAGCTACACCGCCAGCCCTCTCTACATCGACTACCAGCGCATCTCAAAGGACGCTTTCAACGACGAGATGAAAGCTATCCAGCGTTCACGCCGCATATTCCGCTGGGAGGACATGAAGGAGCTTCTTACTGAAAAACTCGGTTTCTGGACCAATGTACCGGTAAGCGAGAAGCAGACTGAGATGCTCAAAGAGAAATTCGAGCAGACCTTTGTCAAGAACGAAGGTGATGAGCAGAAGACGCTCTACAACAACTTCAGCGGATTCACCGCTGCCGTGTTTAAGGTATTCAACGACAACTGTGGTTTCGGCTGGACAACAACATATCACACCGGTGACTATGTGCCCGTCTATGCTATCGGCGTTGACTCGCAGAAGTTCAGCGGTATTCTCGACAACACACAGATCCCCCAGCGTCTGGAAGAGATACTCAACGGGAAATAATAATCTTGCATTGAGCAAGTTATAAAAATAAAATCCTGCTGCAATAGCAGGATTTTATTTTTTATGCCCTTATGTTAGAGGTATCTGACTTAGGAGTTTGCTTTTGCAAGCTGGCTGATGAGCTGACCGAACTGGTCGGTGGCTTTCTGCATCTGCGGCCCGATAAAGGGTTTCAGCATTGCGGGAATCTCCACATCGGCCTCGGCGAATACAGTGGAGGAGTCAGCACCCGCTGCTGCGAAGTTGGCCGTGAGAGTAAGAGGCACCGGCGACGATGCTGTGCCAAACACAACCTTTGAGGGAGCTACACGCTCCTTTACCACAAACTTTATCTCACCGACCTGAGGAGTCTTGATAGAAAGAGAATCTTTCTCAAAAACCACATCGCCAACCTTGGCACGCTGCTCCTCGGGGAGGTTCTCAAGCATGCCCTGCAGGTAGGTCAGATCGTCGAATTTACTGAACAAAACTTCCACCGGCATTGCAATCGTTGCCGGAGTACTCGTGAATTTTGCCATAATGTTTTAAGCTATGCGACTAAATCAGCGGGCATCGGGTGTCCACTCCGAAGGATTTGTACGCCACATCTTGAGGGTCTCAACGTCGGACGGACGGATATACTGAGTCTCTACCGCAACCTCAAGCATTGCATTGTAGTTGCCCAATGTGCAAAGCTCAACGTTGGCATTGCGGAAGGCCTCTTCTGCCTCGGGGAAACCATAAGTGAATATAGCTGCCATGCCCACGACCTCACAGCCGGCATTACGCACAGCCTCAACAGCCTTCAGCGAGCTCTTGCCGGTAGAAATAAGATCCTCGATCACCACAACCTTCTGTCCGGGGATAAGGTTGCCTTCGATGAGGTTCTCCAGACCGTGATCCTTGGGGGAGGAACGCACATACACATAGGGGACATTGAGTTCATCGGCAACCAACGCACCCTGTGCGATCGCACCGGTAGCCACACCTGCCACAGCATCAACCTGCGGGAAGCGCTCCATGATCATACGGCAGAGCTCCACCTTGATGAATGTGCGGATCTCGGGATACGACAAAGTTTTACGATTGTCGGTGTAGATAGGTGAGTTCCAGCCTGATGCCCAAGTGAAAGGATTTTCGGGCTGAAGTTTTATAGCACTGATTCCCAGAAGTTTCTCTGCGAGCAAATGGTCAATCGTTTTCATCGGACTTAGTGAACAGTAATTAGTATGAGTACAAAATTAGCAAATCTCCTTATTTTCCCGGACATTTATTGCCTATTTTTTTGCTTTTATCTTTCACTCAGCTACTTCGATTCCCAGCGCGAGCGACGCATTTCCTCAAGACGATCTTCCTGAGGATTGCGGCAGGCATGCCAAAAACGTGTGCCGGCAATGCGGTCGGGGAGAAACTGCTGCCTGACGAAGTTGCCGGGATAGTCATGTGCATACTTGTAGTCAGCACCATATCCCATATCCTTCATGAGCGACGTGGGAGCATTGCGCAGATGAAGCGGAACGGGAAGATCACCCGTCTCCCTCACTTTGGCAAGCGCGGCATCAATCGACAGATACGCGGAATTGCTCTTCGGAGAGTTGGCGAGATAGACCGTGCATTCTGCCAAAGGTATGCGCCCTTCGGGCATCCCTATTTTGCGGAGGATGTCGAAAGTAGCATTGGCAAGCAGTAGCGCATTAGGGTTGGCAAGCCCTATATCCTCGGCTGCAAGTATGGCAAGACGTCGAGCGATAAACTCAGGATCTTCACCTCCCGAAATCATACGCGCAAGCCAATAGACTGCCGCGTCGGGGTCGCTGCCGCGTATGCTTTTGATAAATGCCGAGATGATATCATAGTGCATCTCCCCTCCCTTGTCGTAGGCGGCTGGATTCTCCTGCAACGATGAGGTGACGTTAGCGTCGGAAATCACCACCGGCTCGCCATGGGGAGTGGATTGCTCCAGCAAATCAAGAATATTCAACAGCTTGCGCGCGTCGCCTCCCGCAAAGCGGAAGAGAGCTACCGTCGACTCAACCTTCACATCACGCCGCGAGAGAATCTCATCACCAGCAATCGCACGGTCAAGGAGGTGCTGCAGGTCATTCTCCTCAAGCGGACGGAGCGTATAGACCTGTGCACGCGAGAGAAGCGGACGGATAACTTCGAAGGATGGATTCTCGGTAGTGGCTCCGATCAGGGTAACTGTCCCGTTTTCAACGGCACCGAGCAGGCTATCCTGCTGCGCTTTATTGAAGCGATGGATTTCGTCGATAAAGAGGATGGGACGCCCTTTGGAAAATACACTGGATGCTTCTGCCTTGCATCGGTCGAGTACCTCCCTGACTTCCTTCACCCCCGACGTAACGGCACTCAGCGTGAAGAAAGCATTTCCTGTCGCCTTGGATATGATGCGGGCAAGTGTGGTTTTACCTACTCCGGGAGGCCCCCAAAGGATAAACGACGCCACATTTCCGCTCTGTATCATGCGGCGCACTACCCCGCCGGGGCCCACAAGGTGGGACTGGCCTATGTAATCGTCGAGAGACTGCGGACGCATCCGCTCAGCCAACGGAGGGAGATATGTTGCCATTGTTCAATAGAATAAAAGTATTGCAAAAAGAAGCATCGAGCACGCGGTGAGCCCAAGCAACGGATTGAGCGCGGCAAGAGAAGAAGCCGACGGAGACTGAGGCAACCTCATGCGACACCATATCACCATTGCCATAAACAAATAGGCTGCTGTCGCAAGGATATATCGGGATGAAGCCGTGACAGCAAGCACCGAGGCTGCGAGAGCAAAAAGAAGATATAAAGCCCTGACAGCCTTGCGTCCAAGCAGCGTGGCAAGAGTGTGCTTACCTACTGCACGATCATCGTCGGTATCACGATAGTTGTTTATAATCAGCACATTGGCACCCATCAAGCCTATTGCAACAGATATAGGGAAAGCCGACGGCAACCATTGCCCGCTGACAAGCCATGAGGTGAGATTGACCGGGACGATCCCGAAGAACAAAATCACCATGACTTCACCGAGACAATGACGGGATAGAGGCCACGGCCCGGCACTGTAAGCCAATGCGCCCAATGCTATCAGCACTCCGGCAGCAAGAAGCCACCATCCTCCCCATATTATGAGAGTCAGGCCGAGAAGCGATGTCGCAGCCAAAACGCCATAAGTGGCTCTTTTCATTGCCACAGGGGTAATATCCCCTTCGGTGACACCACGGCGTGGGCCGGAGCGTCCCGGACGGTCAAGACCGTCGCGGTAATCGTAGTACTCGTTGGCGAAGTTTGAAGCTATCTGCGCTCCCACCGCAAACAAAAGGCATATCACGGCCGGAGCCCAACGGAACACCGTAGAGCCTGAGGCCAGCGCCCATGCCGCAAGCACTCCTGCCGTAGAGACCGGAAGGGTGCGCAACCTCATGGCTTCAATCCATGCCTTCATCATCGCTTTCGTCATCGGGAATCAGCCCGGCAGCCCAAAGGTGATTAATTGCGCGGAGGACGTTGAGAAGAGTCTGTGACCAAAATTCACGGAACGATGAGCGCACAGCCAGAATCGCGCTGTCGGCAACTTCATCGGTCGAATCGGCAACGGTGTAGAGGAAATCGAAAAGCTGCTGATATATGTCGGCCAGACTCTCTGAGATGCTTGCCGCCACAGGCGTGTCGCTGTACTTCATGTCCTCCTCAAAGACTTCAAGAAACACATCGTCCTCCCCCATCAATGCTGCTACACCTGCACGCACTTCCTCATAGGCCTGCTCGTCGAGTGCCGGGTTCAGCCATGAGTCCTCTTCATCCTGCAAAAGCCCGTTGGCCGAGGGCTGAAGATCGGAAGCGGTGATGTAGATGCGTGGAAGCAATTTAAGCATCGAAGCCACAAAACGGGCCGGCGTGGAAGCAGGAGCGGAAGCGACAGCTTCGCAATATTCACGACCCAGAGCGGTAAATGCAAGAGCGTTGTTATTCATAATCCATTGTGTTACTCGCCGTTGGCGTTACGCAGAAATTCCTCGGCAGCCGACCGGTCGTGGAGGTTGTCAACGTCAAAAGCCTTTTCAAATTCAAACGGCAAAACCCTCAGATTTGTTTCAGCAGCCAGAATGCGCTGAAAATCACTGAGCGACGACGGGTGTTTATCCTCATCGACAATCATCTGCATCACGCGACCCGAAAGGCCGTACAGCCCTGCCGACACGATCGTCCCTTCGGCAAACGGCTCACCGCCATAACGATAATCCACGATTTCGCCGTCGGAATTTATGCGCGCATAAAGCGGGCTCTCGTCATCGACAAAACGCGTGAGCCCCATCATGACCGTATCGTCGGGAGCCTGCTCAACCGCCTTCACATAGCGGCCAAATTCCTCGTTGGTGAAGATCGCGTCGACTGTCATGGCGATGAATTTACCGCCAATGCCACGCGAGCCCTCACGCAAGCTGATGTAGGAATTATCAGTAATGACCGGATTCACTACCACGGGATAGCCTTCGGCAATCAAAGAGTCGAGATACTCAATCAACTGCGGCATACGTGCATTGGCAGCAACCTGAATGCGCTCTGCATCAAACCGGCATAAGGTCTTTATGAGACGGCCAATCATAGGTTGACCAAACAATGGCACAAGCGGCTTTGGAACGGCGCACCCGTCTTTCTGAAAACGCGAGCCAAGTCCACCGGCAAGAATAACGTAGTCCATAATGACATTTTTGATATTTCAGACTCAAAGATACTACTTTTTAAGCGTTTTCCGGGCAATAACCGCGGTGTAAACATGAGGTTTGAAATTTGCGGGAAAATATGTATTTTTGCGCATTAATCGAAAGTGCACATCAAACATCCACTGGAGTAAATGAATATATCCTATAAATGGCTTCGGGATTATGTAGACTTCGACCTTTCGGCCGAACGCTTAGCCGAAGCCCTCACGTCGATAGGTCTTGAAACCGGATCAATCGAGGAAGTCGAGTCAATACGCGGCGGCCTTCGCGGTCTTGTGATCGGCAAGGTGCTCACTTGCGTCGATCATCCCGACAGCGATCATCTTCATATCACCACGGTCGATCTCGGCGATGCCAATGGCCCGGTACAGATCGTCTGCGGCGCTCCCAATGTAGCAGCCGGCCAGACTGTAGTAGTAGCCACCATCGGCACCGTGCTCTATGCTCCCGACGGTAAGGAATTTACCATCAAGAAGGGTAGAATGCGCGGTCAGGACTCTTTCGGCATGATCTGCGCCGAAGATGAGATAGGCGTTGGAAATTCACACGACGGTATCATCGTGATCAAGGAGGATGTGAAACCGGGCACTCCCGCCGCAGAATACTACGGCTTGACAAGTGACCATGTGCTCGAAGTGGACCTCACTCCCAACCGCGTGGATGCGGCGTCGCACTACGGTGTGGCGCGTGACCTCTCGGCATGGCTCTGCACCCACGACCGTCCCGCCAAAGCCCACAAGCCAGAGGTTGAGTCGTTCAAGGTCGACCGCATGGACGGCGGCATCGGAGTCGAGGTGCTCAACACCGAGGCTTGCCCCCGCTACTGCGGCCTGACAATCAGAGGGGTGAAGGTGACCGAAAGCCCTGACTGGCTCAAGGAGCGCCTGACTGCCATAGGCCAGCGCCCGATCAACAATATCGTAGACATCACCAACTACATACTCCACGGAATCGGTCAGCCGCTGCACTGCTTCGACCTGTCGCAGATCAACGACGATAAGGTGAGCGTGAAGACAGTGGCCGAAGGAACTGCATTTGTGACACTCGACGGTGTGGAGCACAAACTTTCGGAGCGCGACCTGATGATATGCGGTGCCAACGGCCCGATGTGTATCGCCGGTGTATTCGGAGGCCTTAACTCAGGTGTGACCGAATCGACAACCGATATTTTCCTTGAGAGCGCTTACTTCAACCCGACATGGGTGAGAAAGACAGCGCGACGCCACGGCTTGTCGACCGATGCATCTTTCCGCTATGAGCGCGGTACTGACCCCAACATCTGCCTCTATGCCATCAAGCTTGCCGCTCTGCTCGTGAAGGAGCTTGCCGGCGGCGAGATTTGCGGCGAACCTGTCGACATATACCCCCAGCCGATAGCCCCCTACCCTGTCACTCTCAGCTACAAGGGACTTGATGCACTCGTGGGCAAAAATATCCCGCAGGAAACGGTTGACTCAATCCTTGAGTCACTTGAAATAAAAATAACCGGTCGCCCCGACACCGACGAGGTAAATCTCGAAGTGCCGACCTACCGAGTGGATGTGCGCCGCCCCTGCGACGTAATCGAGGATGTGCTGCGCATCTATGGCTACAACAACGTGGTGGCAGGAGATCAGCTTCACGCTTCGCTCTCCTATCAGACTCCCACGGATGCAGCCGACGACATGCTGCGCACAATAAGCGAACAGCTCACCGCCACGGGATTCAATGAGATACTCAACAACTCGCTATCGTCGATCAGCTACTACGACGGTCTCAACCGCTGGCCGGCCGACAAGTGCGTGAAACTTCTCAATCCGCTCAGCAGCGACCTGAGTGTGATGCGCCAGACGCTGCTTTTCGGCGGTCTGGAATCCATCGCCCACAATATCAACCGCAAGAACTCCGACCTGAAGTTCTATGAAAGCGGCAATGTGTATTTCTTCAATCCCTCGGAGGAATCAACGGCCGAGCGTCCGCTCGCTCCGTTCAGCGAGGAATCGCACCTTGCCCTTTGGATGACGGGCAATTTCACCGACGGCAACTGGGCGAGAAGCGCACAACAGGCGACTTTCTTCGACCTGAAAGCCACGGTTGCAAATGTGATTGCACGTCTGGGACTGAACCCGCGTGAGATTGCACTTAATGTTGCCGAAGCCGACGAGGTGATGGAGAACCAGATGACAATCGCCACCCGGTCAGGCAAACAGCTCGGAATGATGGGCGTTGTGGCTCAGCCGCTCCTGCGCAAGATGGGAATAAAGCAGCCGGTGTATTTCGCAGAGCTTAACTGGAAAGCTCTTGTGGGACTGGCACTGAAGCGCAATGCTGAGTTTACACCTCTCCCCCGCACTATGCCGGTAAGACGCGACCTCGCCCTATTGCTCGACACTTCCGTCACGATGGAGATGGTCGAACAGACCGTGAGATCAGCCGAGAAGCGTCTGCTCAAGAATATCGAGCTTTTCGATGTGTATGAAGGGAAGAACCTCCCCGCCGGAAAGAAGAGCTATGCTATCGCCATCACACTTCAGGATGACGAAAAGACGCTTCAGGACAAGCAGATCGATGCAGTGATGCAGAAGATCACTCAGTCGCTCGAGAAGCGCTTGGGCGCCTCACTGCGCTAAGCGCTAAGCGACAACCACAGACAAGACAAAACGAAGTAAAACACTAAATATCATCACTTCCCATGGGAAGAGCATTTGAATATCGCAAAGCCCGCAAACTGAAACGCTGGGGCAACATGTCGCGCACATTCACGCGCATCGGTAAGGAAATCACTATCGCTGCCAAAGCCGGCGGCCCCGATCCCTCGACCAACCCTCGCCTGCGCGCCCTGATGCAGAACGCCAAGGCCGCCAACATGCCCAAAGACACTGTTGAACGCGCAATCAAAAAAGCTACCGACAAGGACGCAAGCGACTACAAGGAAATCACCTACGAGGGATACGGCCCCCACGGCATCGCAATCTTTGTGGAAGCCGCAACCGACAACAACACCCGCACTGTAGCCAACGTGCGCTCCTACTTCACCCGCTACGGCGGCAACCTCGGCACACAGGGCTCACTGACTTTCCTTTTTGACCACAAGAGTGTTTTCAAAATCAAGGCGAAAGAGGGTGTTGAGCTTGAGGATCTGGAGCTTGAACTGATCGACTACGGCGTGGATGAGATCGAGGCCGACGAAGAGGAACTTGTGCTCTACGGTGCTTTCGAGGAGTTCGCCAACATCCAGAAGTATCTTGAGACAAATGATTTTGAGATCGTGAGCGCTGAGTTTGAGCGTATCCCCCACGAGTTGAAAGAAGTGACCGCCGAACAGCGTGTGGCTCTCGACAAACTTCTCGAGAAACTCGAGGAGGACGAGGATGTCCAGAACGTGTTTCACAACATGAAGGAGGATGACGAGGAGGGTGAATAACCTTCCCCGCTTCCTACCTGTCAGGCTTTTCAATATCAACTTCAAAATCACTCACCGGGAAATATGTTTTCAGGAATTGTAGAGGAAGCTGCCCAAGTCGTGTCGGCTGACCGCAGGAATGGCAATCTCGAACTGACAGTGAGATCGACTTTTACCGATGAACTGAAAATAGATCAGTCGGTCGCTCACAACGGCGTGTGCCTGACGGTGGTCGCACTCAACGGCGACGGCACCTACCGCGTGACAGCCATAGAGGAGACACTGCTTCGCAGTAACCTTGGCCAGCTCACTGCGGGCTCACAGGTGAACCTCGAGCGGAGCATGATCATGAACGGTCGTCTCGACGGCCACATCGTTCAAGGTCACGTGGACTGCACGGCAGAGTGCACGGCAATCGAAGAGGTTGAGGGAAGCCGCTATTTCAAGTTTGAATACTCGGTGAGCCCCGAACTCGTGAAGAAGGGGTACATGACCGTGGAAAAGGGGTCGGTTACCATCAATGGCGTGAGCCTGACGGTGTGTGACTCCACACCGACGAGTTTCCGTGTCGCTATCATTCCCTACACTCTCGAGCACACCAATTTCGGCACGCTCAAGGAGGGAGACCGTGTGAACATAGAATTTGACATCATCGGGAAATATGTAGCCCGCCTGAAAGATTTAGATAATGAAGTGATTTAGACTTACTACAAAATGCTAATCACGAAGTGAAATGAGCCACGACACTTAAGCTCCAAGCCTTCTTCGGGCTATTTCGAAACCTCTCTTCGGTCATAATGGAGCTCCATTACTCCCTCATCGCGATTCCGAACTACCCTCGAATCAGTCTTAAATCTTAACTTGTAATAAGTTTAAATCACTTCAATGCTTGAAAAGATAGAACAAATCAAAGCGCAAGTCGCCCAACTGTCGGCCAACTCAGTCGAGGAGGTTGAGGCACTCCGCATCAAATATCTGAGCAAAAAGGGTGAGATCTCAGCCCTGATGAATGAGTTTCGCACAGTCCCCGCCGAGAGCAAGAAAGCTGTCGGACAGTCTCTGAACGAGCTTAAAAACCAACTCACGGAACAGATAGCCGCCCTGCGCGAGCAGGTGGAGAACAGCCGCCACGGCGAGGAGGCCAACAGCCTCGACATGACACGCACGGCATCGCCTATAGCTCTGGGCACACGCCACCCGATCTCGATCGTGAGAGAGCAGATAATCTCAATCTTCCGGCGTCTGGGCTTCTCGATCGCCGAGGGGCCTGAGATCGAAGATGACTGGCATGTGTTCTCGGCACTGAACTTCGCTCCCGATCATCCGGCGCGCGACATGCAGGACACGTTCTTCATCCAGCGTGATCCCGATGTGCTTCTGCGCACTCATACCTCGTCGGTTCAGACACGTGTGATGGAAAAGCAGACTCCGCCCATCCGCATCATCTGCCCGGGACGCGTTTACCGCAACGAGGCCGTGTCGGCCCGTGCCCACTGTTTCTTCCATCAGGTAGAAGCACTCTACATCGACGAGCACGTTTCGTTTGCCGATCTGCGTCAGACGCTTCTCTATTTTGCCCGCGAGATGTTTGGCACCGAGACGCAAATACGTCTTCGCCCGAGCTATTTCCCGTTTACAGAGCCGTCGGCAGAAATGGATATTTCCTGCCATCTTTGCGGCGGCAAGGGGTGTAATTTCTGCAAGCATACCGGCTGGGTGGAGATACTCGGCTGCGGCATGGTTGACCCCAATGTGCTTGAGGCTTGCGGAATCGACAGCAAGAAATACAGCGGCTTCGCTCTCGGTATGGGTATAGAGCGCATCACCAACCTGAAATACAGGGTGAAAGACCTGCGCATGTTCTCGGAGAACGATGTGCGCTTCCTCGAGGAGTTCACCGCTGCCCGCTAAACCAAATAAATCCAAAGAGATGAGGAAGGGTGAGATTTACAAGCGTGTCACCGAATGGTTTGAGCAGACAATGCCCGACCCAAAGACGGAGCTACGCTACAAGTCGCCTTATCAGCTACTTGTGGCGGTGATTCTCTCAGCTCAATGCACCGATGCCCGCGTGAATCTCATCACACCCGCTCTTTTTGAGGCATTTCCCGATGCCAAGAGCATGGCTGCCGCCCCGGTGGATGAAATCAGGGAGTATATCAAGTCGGTCACTTATCCCAACAACAAAGCCAAGCTACTGAAAGGGATGGCTGAAATGCTGACGGAAAAGTATGGCGGTGAAGTGCCGTCGAGCATCGATGAGCTGACCAAGCTGCCGGGAGTGGGGCGCAAGACGGCCAATGTGATTCTATCGGTTGTTTTCGGACAAGCTGCCATGGCAGTTGACACTCACGTTTTCAGGGTGAGCGAACGCCTCGGCCTGACGACCGGTTCACGCACTCCGCTTGAGACCGAAAAGGCTCTGACCGAAGGATTTGAAAAAGAGAAACTGGCACGTGCCCACCACTGGCTGATACTTCACGGTCGATACGTGTGCAAGGCTCGCCGTCCTCTCTGCCTTGAATGCGGACTGCGGGATGTGTGCCGGTATTATCAGGAGGGGAGCAAGAATTAACACACAATAACTTTGGTGTGCAGTAAAACAGCCCATGCAATGTTTTATCTTTGCAGCACAACGAAAACAAGAAAATAAAAAACACAAGATACATGGAAAAGACCAGTAAGACCACAAAAGGCAAAAAAGGGAGCAAGGAAACGGCTGCCGCCGATCCCCGCGACGTGAAGGCCAAGGCTCTTGCACAAGCACTTGCAAAGATAGAAAAGGATCATGGCCATGGCTCGATCATGAAGCTCGGCGAGGAGAAAATCGACAAGATCGAGGTTATCCCCACGGGGTCGATCGGACTGAACTATGCTCTTGGCGTAGGTGGTTTCCCGAAGGGACGCATCATCGAGATCTTCGGCCCAGAGTCGTCGGGTAAGACCACTCTTGCACTGCACGCAATCGCACAGTGCCAGAAAGCCGGAGGCACGGCTGCCCTGATCGATGCCGAGCATGCCTTTGACCGCTTCTATGCCGACGCTCTTGGCGTAGACACCGACAATCTGCTCATCTCACAGCCCGACAATGGCGAGCAGGCTCTCGAAATCACAGAGAAACTGATACGCTCGTCGGCCGTTGACATCATCGTGGTCGACTCAGTGGCAGCTCTCACTCCGAAAGCTGAAATCGAGGGTGTGAT
>CAYSKE010000034.1:14689-15238 GCA_964431465.1 uncultured Muribaculaceae bacterium
CACCTGCATCTTCATCAACCAGCTGCGCGAGAAGATTGTTGTGATGTTCGGCAACCCGGAGACAACCACCGGCGGTAATGCCCTGAAATTCTACGCTTCAGTACGCATAGACATACGCAGCTCCAACTCGCTGAAAGAGGATGACAACGTGATCGGCCGCCACACCAAAGTGAAAGTGGTGAAGAACAAGGTGGCTCCTCCTTTCAAGCGCTGCGAGTTTGACATCATGTTCGGCGAAGGCATTTCACGCTCAAGCGAGATTCTTGATCTCGGTGTAGAGCTTGACATCATCAAGAAGAGCGGCTCATGGTTCAGCTACGACGGCTCGAAACTTGCTCAGGGTCGCGAAGCTGCCAAAGGGGTGATCGACGACAATCCCGAACTGGCCGACGAGCTGGAGGAGAAAATCCTAAAGGCTCTCTATGAGACCGAGCACAGCGGTAAAAAGAAGAAAGCACCGGCCAAGGAGAGCAACGACGAGGATAATGATGAGACGGAGGAAAACAGCGAGGAGAAGGAAAAGAGCGGCGATGATTTTGATTTCGACGC
>CAYSKE010000035.1:0-15142 GCA_964431465.1 uncultured Muribaculaceae bacterium
CACCCTCATGCGTGAAAATACAAAATGGCGGTATGTCGTATTTTGACACACCGCCAAATCGTTATTGGGGTGGGGGATAGGTCAGTGCTCGAGGTAGTAGGTGATGGAATTGACCACGCGCACGGTCTTGATGTAAGGTGTGTACTGGTCGCGGTCTTCGATTGAGAACTGCCCCTGACTGGCCGTCTTGATCTTGCCGAGCTTGCTACCTGAATCTTCGGCAAACTTCACGGCCGACTCGCGGGCAGCGTTGGTGGCCTCGGCTACCATCTCGGGCTTGATGTCGTTGAGACCGGTAAACTCATAGATGGTCTGGTACTGATAGCCGGTGTCGATCGAAATACCTTTCTTGATAAGCTCGCCTTGACGCTTGATGAGGTCTTTGACCACCGAAACCTTGCCGGACGACAGCACAAGAACCGAGGTGAGAGTGAAGCGATAGGGGAGATTACCCGAACTGTAGCGCTCGGCATCGCGGTCGAAAACGGTGGTCTGTCCCACCGAAATCTCTGAGGCGTCAATACCGTTGGAGGTGAGGAAGTCGGTGATCACCTTGTTGGTGGCAGTCACCTGATCATAGAGCGTGGGGAGGTCGTTGCCGAGGGTGGTGAATGCGATCGGCCATGTCACTTTGTCGGCCTGAACTTCTCGGGTGGCGAGGCCGCGCACGGTCACTGCACGGTCGCGGAACGCGAGGTTGTTGATGCCCGAACGGAGGGCGAGCCCGACGGAGGCAAGTGCGGCACCGATGATCACTGCCGCGAGGATTGTTGTCGATGTCTTTGTCATGATGGCTGACATTTGAAAGATAATTATATTTCAAATATAACACCTGAGAAATAAAAAAGAAACTCCTGCGCCCTGAAAAAAATCGGATGCAGGAGTTTCGCAATGTATAAGCGGCAATGCCGTGTCACTCAACCGCTATTTTCAGCGTCTTCCCCTGCGTCAGTTTGTCATGGGTGATGAAGTAGCCGTCGACAGGTTCACCCCCGTAGGTGATTGCGGTGATCTTCTTCCCGTCGCCCTCTCTGACGATGGTGAATGTGTTTTCGGGAAGCGTGAAGGTCACTTTATCAAACAGTGGTACCGAGACAATGTACTCGGCATCGGCGGGGGAGTAGGTATAGAGACCTATAGCATTGAGTACAAACCAAGCCGACATCTCACCCGCATCATCCATGCCGCCGTAGGCGAGCCGCTCGGGGCCCATGTCGTAAAAACGGTTCATGATGCTGTCGAGCACTGCCTGTGATTTTTCCTGCCGGTCGATGAAGTAGTAGGTGTAGGGAATATTGTGCCCCGGCTGGTTGCCGTGGCAGTAGTTGCCGATGAAGCCGGTGAGGTTAGACACCTCCAGCCCGATATACGGTTCGGTGAAAAGAGAGTCGAGTTTGGCCTCGACAGCTTCGGCCGAAGGATACAATGCCAGAATCCCCAGCGGATCGTGGGGTGCATAGAATATCTGGTTCCAGCCGTTGGCTTCTCGGTACATCTGCTGGAAGTAGGGGTAATAGGGATCGTAGGGAGTCATCCATCCGCCCCCCTCGACACGTCCACGCATAAATCCGGTCGACGGATCAAACACGTTTTTGTAGTTGTCGGCTCGCTTCATCAGTGCAGCGTAGTTCGCGCTGTCGCCGAGCTCGCGGGCAATCTGCGCCACGGCATAATCATCGTAGGCATACTCCATCGTTTTTGTCACTCCACCTTTATGCTCTTCCCAGAAAGGGCAGTCGGGCAGATTCTCGTCGGTTATGTAGCCGTTGGCTATGTATTCGTCGAGATAGGGGCGTGCATCCCTGCCGCCGGGCACCATGGCACTTTTCAATGCGAGAGCATAGGCGCGCCTGAGATCAAAGCCCGTCACACCGCGTTTGTATGACCCTATGACGAAAGTGGGGGCGTGATCACCGTGGAAATACGATGGGATGTAGCCGTCGCGCTTCTCGCCGCGGTCGATGGTCGATTGGATCACGTCGCATGCCACATCGGGCTGGAGCATGGCAAGCAGAGGGAGCTGGTTGCGGTGGACGTCCCAGAATGCCGGATTGGAATAATAGCGGAACGCGGCGTCGCTCACGACCTCTCCGCGCGCGTCTCGGTATTCTCCGTTGACGTCGCTTTCAAGCCGCGGCATGAGCGAGGCACGGTAGAGGGTGGTGTAGAATAAGCGGCGATAGCGGTCGGTTGCACCCTCGACCTTAATTTTCGACAAAAGATTCTCCCATGTCCGGTCGGCTTCATCGCGCACCTCTGCAAACTCCTTGCCAAGCATTTCAGCCTCAAGATTGTCTCTGGCATTGTCGATGCTGACGTAGGAGGCACCTATCTTGACCTCAAGCGGCTCTGCCGATGTGTTGTTGTGGAAATCAACGACAGCTACAGGTGTCTCACTCTCTTTCATGCTGCTGATGATTGCAATAGAGTCGATTGGCAGACTTGTGACGGCATAGAAATGAAAGCTGCCCTGAGTTCCTGCAAAGGCGTTGTCGGCTACCTTCTCGATGCTCCAGTCATTCACCTTCCCCTGATTGTGACCAACGTTCACGAGCAGACGCCGGGGGGTGTTTTCGTCAAATGTGTAGCGGTGGTAACCGGCATGTAGCGTGGATGTGAGCTCGGCATTCACGCCATAGCGGTCAAGAAACACCTGATAGTAGCCCGGACGTGCCGATTCGCGCTCATGGCTGAACGGCGAAGCAAAATCATCGGCCGAGACTTCGCCTGTCACCGGCAGGATTGGGAGCTCCATGAGATTCCAGTGCCCCATGGCCGAATGTGCGAAACCGAGTATGGTCGTGTCCTCATACTGGTAGCCTGCCCCGGCGTGATACATCGTCTGCGGAGTCAGTTGCACCATGGCGCATGGCAGTGCCGCGCCGGGAAACACCTCGGCGCCCCATGTGCGTGACTCCTGATGACGCTCATAGCCGAGATCGGCAGGATCCCACAGTGTAGCGGTGCCGAGAAGCGGATTCACGCAGTCGGTGAGTCTGTAGCTCTGCGTTGGTTGGCCGATGCATCCGGTCATTGCTGTGGCCGCGGTGATGATTGCGGCAGTTATATGTCCTATATTCATTTTGTTATGTTTTGTTTAGTCGGTTTTGAGGTGACGTGGTGTATTGGAGGTGAAGTTGTTGCGGTCATAAAAGCGCATAGAGACGTGTCATTCACTGACCCGTCTCTATTCTCAACCATAGAAATCAATTACCTTGAGTTTTGGTCACCGCTTGCCGTGCCTCACGGCGGTGCAAACAGCCTTAGAGAAATTGTAACATCTTATTTGTCTTATCTTTTCTTTATAAACTTGGTCTTGGTTTTTGTCTTTTGAACTTTGGTCTTTTGGTCTTTTCTTTTCTATTCTGTGAGGGAGGTGCGTCATATTGAGTTAAGCAACTCAACTTTACCCTGATTCACCAGTTTCAGCACGAGCTCTCCGAAGAGAGTGTTCTGCCAGGCAAACCATTCGCGGGTGAATTTCGACGGATTGTTTTTGTGGAATGATTCATGTATGAAGCCGGTGTCGTTGTCGGTGTCCATGAGCGAGCGGACACACTGAGCGATTTCTTGGTCGTCGGTCGAGGTGAGTGCTTTCATGATCAGCGACATCGGCCAGATCATGTCGTAGCCTACGTGAGGGCCGCCGATGCCTTCGCCGGCAGTTCCGGCAAAGAAGTAGGGGTTGGAGTCGCTCCACACAAACCGGCGTGTGTTCTGATAGATCGGATCGTTCACATCCACGTCGCTGAGATATGGGAGTGAGAGAAGGCTCGGCGCGTTGGAGTCGTCCATCAGATGGTGGTTGCCGAAGCCGTCGACTTCAAAGGCATATATCTTCCCGAACTCAGGGTGATCGTAGACCGCATATTTGTCGAGAGCCGTCTGCACTTCATCGGCAAGAGCCGTGCAGCGGTCGGCCGTAGCCTGATCCTTGTTGACGGTCGAGAGTATCTCGGCAGCCTTGCGCAGTGACGACACTGCAAAGAAGTTGGAGGGCACGAGAAACTGAAGGGTCGTTGCGTCGTCCGACGGGCGGAAGCTGCTCACGATAAGTCCCACGGGCTTCACCGGTGCGCCCCAGCCGTCGTTGCTGAGGGTGTCGAGCTGGCGCTCGGTCTTGCGCTGGAAGCGGTAGGGGCCTACTCCCTCTTTGCGCTGCTGTGCGGTGAATGTGGTGAGTATGTTGTTTATGGCTTTCAGCCACTCGTTGTCAAATATCGAGTCGTCGCCCGTCACCTTCCAGTATTCATAAGCGAGACGGATAGGGTAGCAGAGCGAATCGATCTCCCACTTGCGCTCATGCACTTCAGGCTTCATGTCGGTCATGTCCTTCGCCCATTCGCCTCCGGTGGGGCCGTCGTTGAATGCGTTGGCATAGGGATCGATGTTGATGAGCTTGAACTGCTGGCGTATCACACCTTCGACAAGAGCCTTGAGCTGCGCGTCGTCATCGGCGAGCTGCACGTAGGGCCACACCTGAGCGCCTGAGTCGCGGAGCCACATTGCATGTATGTCGCCCGTATATACAAAGGTCTCGTTCTTGCCATCCTTGTCCTTGCGGTGATGCACGGTGGTGTCGAGAGTGTTGGGAAAACAGTTCTCAAACATCCATGCAAGTTTGGGATTCTTGAGGAGTCCCTTCACGCGGGCGATCTGTGCCTCTACAGCTTCAGAGCGGAAAAGGCGGTCAGATTCAGCCGGACGCTTCGTCGCGTTGTAGTGTGAGCCGGTGGAGGCCACTGCGGCCACCATGTCGGCAGGGCATTCCGGGACTGCCGTGGCAGCCATTGTGGCCGGAATCACGCCAAGCGCAATCGAGAGGGTTATTTTTATTCCGTTGTTCATCTTTATTTATAAGAGAAGAAGTTTCTATTTTTTTTATCAGGTTGACCGGTTATTAAAAATATAAGAGCGCGTGAGCCGTTTTGCTCAAAAGTGCTCACGCACTCTTATACGATCAATAAACCTAATCAATAAACCTAATCACTAATAACTAAACCGTGGTTCATCGTCAAGTGGTCTCCGATGTGTGCCCCGGGTTGGCTTTTCTCAGGCTCCTCTCTCCTCCGAGGGGGTGAAACCTGTGTTTGTTTTGTGCCGTTGAGGTCGCCTGTTGTGTCTGCGCTCACTCTCGGGCTGCGTTAAGAGGACTTGTCTTTTCGTCTCCTTTCGTGCCGCTAAAGTAATATGAGAAATCACATGTGTCAAATTTTGTTTGTATGGCTTTCGTGACAAAATAGTATGAAATGATGTGTATTTTGGAGTTGGGTGTAGAATTTCGTACAATGCGCGTAATTTCGTACACTATTGTCATAAAAATTGACACCTATTCTTTGGGGAGGGGTGTTGATTGTGCGATAAAAATAGACTATCTTTGGGAATACAATATCACATTATTATTACATGAAGAGTCTTTTTATGTCAGCTGCTGTCGCACTCCTTGCCATTGCTGGAGTTGATGCGAAGTCCTATGATGTGACGTCGCCCGACGGCAAAATCTCGGTTACTGTCAATGTCGGTGGTGACATCGGTTATTCGGTGAGTATGGACGGCACCACGCTGCTCGACGATGGAGTGATTGCACTCACTGTCGGCGGTCGTGAGCTTGGGGTCAAGCCTGCGGTTGCATCGGTCTCGCGGCGTGAGGTTTCCCGGAAACTGCATCCGGTCGTGCCATTTAAGTTCTCTGAGATCGAGGATCACTACAATCAGCTCCTGCTCAAGTTTAAGGGCGGCTATTCGGTTGAGTGGCGCGTGTTTGACGACGGTGCCGCCTATCGCATCATCACCGATATTAAAGGCGACGTGGATGTGACCGATGAGCTGTTTAGTGTCTCGCTTCCGGCTGATTTCACGATGCACGTGCAGCAATCGGGTGGATTCAAGACATCCTATGAGGAGCGTTATTCCCATCTCGGCCCACAGGAGTGGAGCGCCTCGGGTGATAAGTACACACTTCTTCCGGTGCTCGTGGATGCCGGGCAGGGGCGTAAGATTCTTATAAGTGAATCGGCATTAAATGATTATCCTGCCATGTTTCTCACTCCCGGTGAGAACGCCGGCACCATGAAAGCGGTCTTCCCGAAGGTGCCGTTGAAATTTGGCGACGATGGTGACCGCAGTGTCAAGATCGTTGAAGAGGCTGAGTATATTGCTCATACGACGGGGCGGCGTGCCTTCCCGTGGCGTTATTTTGTCATCACCGACAATGACGGGGAGATAATCGAAAACACTATGACTGCGCGACTTGCCGATGATTGCGAGATTGCCGACACATCGTGGATCAACCCCGGTACTACCACATGGGAGTGGTGGAACGGCGCTACGCCCTACGGCACGGATGTTGACTTCGTGGCAGGCTGTAACACACCCACCTACAAGTATTTCATTGACTTCGCATCAAAGTATGGCATTGACTATGTGCTGCTCGACGAGGGTTGGGGCAACAGCACACGCGACCCGTTCACACCCAATGCCGATCTTGATCTTGAAGAATTGATTACTTACGGCAAGGAAAAGAATGTGGGCGTAATCCTCTGGCTTACATGGCTGACTGTGGAAAACAACTTTGATCTCTTCAAGAAGTATGCCGACATGGGCATTGCGGGAGTGAAGATCGACTTCATGGATCGCAGCGATCAGTGGATGGTTGATTTCTATGAGCGTGTGGCAAAAGAAGCTGCTGAAAATAAGCTCTTTGTTGATTTTCACGGCGCATTTAAGCCGGCCGGATTGGAGTATAGGTACCCCAACGTGCTCTCCTACGAGGGTGTCAGAGGCATGGAGCAGATGGGTGGATGTCTGCCTGAAAACAGTGTGTATCTTCCTTTTATGCGTAACGCAGTCGGCCCGATGGACTACACTCCGGGGGCGATTCTTGCTTATCAGCCCGACCGCTATCGCTGTGGTCGTCCCAACTCTGGCTCGATTGGCACGCGCGCTTACCAGATGGCTTTGTTTGTGCTGTTTGAGACCGGTCTGCAGATGCTTGCCGATAACCCCACTCTTTATTATGCCAACGATGATGTGACCCGTTTCATGGCCGATGTGCCCGTGACGACCGATGAGACTGTGGCTCTGGATGCTAAGGCTGGTGAATACGCTGTAGTGGCTAAGCGTAAGGGGGATCGCTGGTATATAGGCGGAATGACCAACGGCGATCAGGAATGGCGTGATTTTGTGATTACTCTTGATTTTCTTGGCAATGGCGAGTACACGCTGACCTCCTATGAGGATGGTGTAAATGCTCCGCGACAGGCGATGCACTATGTGAAAAACACCCGGAAAGTGCGCAAGGGCGACACTGTGAAGGTGCGCATGGCACGCAACGGTGGCTATGCGGCAGTGATAGAGTGATCGTGATTCTTTAGAGAGATGGATCAGGGCGGATACGTGCTACATTTTGCCGTGTCCGCCCTGTCGCTTTATTGTAATAAGAAAGTGGGTTTCGCTGAAAATGTGATGTATGATGTTTTTGTGACACTTTTTTTGTTAGATATTATGGTTATGTCGGAAAAATGTACTACCTTGCAGTGTCGTTAAAAACCAGTCTGAGTTTATATGTGCTATAATATTTTTCGTGCGATGCTTTGTCTCCTCTTGCTCGCTATTGCCGCTGTCAGAGGAGGAGCAAGTACACTTCGCTACATCACCACTACCGATGGCCTGTCATTTGGCTCGGTCACTACAATCATGCAGGATGCGGCAGGCATGATGTGGTTCGGGACGATCGACGGGCTAAACATGTTCGACGGTAAAAAACTATATAATTTTGATGACAATGTTATAGGATATGACCTTCATGGGTCGATGGTGTCGGGGCTCGCCACAACCGGCGACGGCAGCACGTGGATTCAGACCAATGAGGGGCTTCACCGCTTTCGTAGCGCTGACGATCTGTTTGAATTTTACCCCGAGTTCTCAGAGTATAAGGGCAAGTCGGAGCATTCGCTCGTCTTTTCGTCGGGCAATCGCTTCTATCTTGTAGCCTCAGATGGTGCTATTCACTATCTGGAGGATGGGTTTGTCAATCAATTCAGCACTTTGGCCGGTATCGATACTTCGCAGGGGAGAATTGTCGGTGTCGATTGGACCAACCCTGAACGTATAGTGGTGTTCTGCACCGACGCTGTGATGATCTATGGCGTGAGGCGTTACGACGGTCATTATGAGCTCACCGGCGACAAGGCTGTTTATGAAGCAGATATTACCGACTGTTTCCCTGATGGCGACAACCTGTGGGTCGTGAACCGCAGAGGGGAGTTGCAGAACTACAACTCTTCGATTCACGCCTTTGCTACTGTTGCCGATCTCTCCGGTGAGATTGCTCGCCGCAATGTGGTGACCGATGTTTGTGCCGACCATCATGGAAATATCCTCGTAGGCTTCAAGTCGGAGGGTGTGGTTAAAATTTCATCAGGCGGCAAAAAAATAGAAGATACCGGCATCCGTTCCGCTGTCTTCGACATGATGCACGACCGCTATCAGGATATAATATGGATAGGCACTGACGGGCAAGGAGTGATCCAGTGGATCAACGACACTTTCTCAATCTACACCTGCATGTATTCCGATTTGCTGCACAGTATTTTCGCCCCGACAAGGTCGATTTATCTTGACCGTAGCGACAACACTCTTTATCTCGGAACTAAAGGCGACGGCATCCTGCGCATCGACCGTTTTGCCCCTTATCATGCCATAAAGCCCCAGCAACTTAGCTACATCACGACCCGCAACACCGATCTGTCGGGTAATTCTGTCTATGTCATGGCTCCCGGGCGCAAGGGGCGGGTGTGGATCGGCTCCGAGGGTGGACTCGACTATCTGTCGAAATCCGATAAGACCATCCGCAAGGTCATCGACACCCCTCCGCTCCTCCGCTATATCCATGCTATTATCGAGGAAAGCGACAGCGTCTTGTGGGCTGCCACCACCGGACTCGGCATCTTCCGGGTCGTCATAGCCGACTCGCCGCAAGGTGTGCGCGTGCTCTCTCACAGCTACTTTTCTCTCCCCGGTGGCGCATCCAACTACTTTTTTACAATAATGAGAGGTGTGGACGGGTGCATTTATGCCGGAAACCGCGGCGAGGGGGTGTTCAAGGTGACCGAAAACGGCCTTGAGCGATTTGTTACCGGCACCGGAGAGAAGGGTGACCTGATAAATAATGAGGTGTTCTCACTCGAGATGACCCCTGACTCGGCATTGTGGATAGGCACCTCCAAGGGTGTGCTACGCCATAACACCGATGGCAGTGAGGTGCTGTATAATGCTGACACCGGTTTCCCGAGTTCCTACATTCATTCCATGTACTTCGACGGTGAGAATCTCTGGCTCTCCACCAATGCCGGTCTCATAAGGTTTGTGCCCTCCAACGAGACATTTCAGGTCTACGGGCGTCAGAACGGTGTGAACATAGTTGAGTTCAGCGACGGCGCATTTGCCGAAAGCGACGGAGGTCTCTTTTTCGGTGGAAACAACGGTTTTGTGCTTGCATCAAGAAATCCCGAGGTGCAGCCCGAAGCGCAACGTTATCACCCTCCTTTGAGTTTCACCGGCCTGCGCATCAATGGCGAGCGTCGTGCATTCCGCTGCTACATCAGGAATTCCGGTAATCACGTGCCCTCACTCACCCTGAGTCACGATGAGAATAATATCGGGATAGGCATGACCGTGCCGGAGTATATAAATTCGGCCAATCTTGAGTTGCTCTACCGCATGGATGGTGATAATGACTGGATCAAGGCCGACAATTACTATGCCACATTCAACCGTCTTTCACCCGGCTCTTATGAATTGCAGGCGCGTTATCACGACACTGTCACCGGCTACGAGAGCCCTGTCTCGGTCATGAAATTGCGCGTCACACCACCGTGGTATCTTTCATGGCCTGTGAAGCTCATCTATCTTGCGTTGATCATAATGCTGGGAGCCCACATGTACCGGCTTCTGAAACGCAGGGAGCGCATGAAGCGTCTGCTACAGATCGAGAAAATCGAGCGCGAGCACCACAATCAGCTCTACGAGCAGAAGCTCAGGTTCTTTACCAATATCACTCATGAATTCTGCTCGCCGCTCACGCTCATCTATGGCCCCTGTGAGCGTCTGCTCACCTATGAGCACTCCGACAACTATATCTGCCGCTATGTAAATCTCATCAAGCAGAATGCCGAACGCCTCAATAGTCTCATTCAGGAAGTGATCGACTTCCGTCGTCTCGAGACCGGCCACCGCGAGCGCAATGTCTCGACGATCGACGTCACGGCACTCTCAACTCAGATCCTCGCTTCTTTTGAGCATCTTGCCGAGCAGAATTCGCTCACGCTCGAGGGGGTGATAGGGCAGGGGATCATGTTTGACACCGACGGCAGTGCTTTCACTAAGATATTCTACAATCTGGTCTCAAATGCGTTCAAGTACACTCCCGAGGGTGGATCGATACGTGTGTCGGTAGGCATCGAAGGCTCTTCGCTCATGCTGTCGGTCTACAACACTGGCAAGGGCATAACACCCGAAGACCAGAAGCGCATTTTCAACCGTTATGAGGTGCTCGACAACCTTGAGATAAACGCTACCAAGGGGCTCTCGGCGCGCAACGGCCTCGGACTGGCGATATGCCACTCTATGGTGCATTTCCTCGACGGTTCGATCGACATAAAGAGCGAGCCGGGGCAATACGCCGAATTTATCGTTACCCTCCCTCCCTTGCAGGTGACCGATCCCAATCCTGCGTCGCCCGACATTGTTATCCCCGACACTGAGTCGGTGCAGACAATCGGTGCAGAAAGAAAACCCGATGAGATTGGGCCGTCGCAGGAATCATCATCCACATCCAAAGGGCGCATACTCGTGGTCGACGACGACCGGGAGATGCGGCTGCTTCTGCGTGAAGGGCTCGACGAGTACACCGTTGTGACTGCCTCGTCGGTCGAGGATGCGATGACACAGATGCGCGACCGGCTGCCCGACCTTGTCATTACCGACGTGATGATGCCCGACAGCGACGGCATCTCGCTTATAAGCGAAATTAAAAACAACGTCATCACCTCGTCGATCCCCGTGATTGTCCTTTCGGCAAAGCGCAGCAACGATGACCGTGTGGCCGGCTTGCGTGCCGGTGCCGATGCCTATGTGCCAAAGCCGTTCACGTTCAGCTATCTCCTTGCCGTCATTGAGCGCCTTCTCACTCCGCGCGGCAGCGCCCCTGCATCGTCGCCCGCTCATTTTGAATATGACCGCAGCAAGCTGCAGCACTACGACGACATGAAGCTCGTCGATGATGTGGTGAAGTATATCGAGCAGCACCTTCACGATGAGAAACTTACCGCAGCCACTATAGCCGACGGGCTTGGGATAGGTCTGCGCAAACTCTACAGGCGTTTCCAGCAGCTTGAGCAGCCGTCGCCATCCGATCTCATCAGGGAGATACGCATGGCGCAGGCGCTTAAACTCATGCTTACCACCACACTCTCAATGAAAGAAATCATTACGCGATGTGGCTATCGCAACCGAGGCAGTTTCTACAAGACATTCATGAAGAAATATGGAATGCCTCCTATTGCCTATCGTGAAGCGCTCACATCGCGTAAGATCGACGAACCCGACGACACCGATGATCTTGATTTCTCAGATGCCGCCGGGGATGAATTGACCGATTAGGCCGCTGGCGAAAGCGTCATGCGGTCGATATCGGGCAGGCGGTAACGGTCGTTGTAAAGCCTGATCTCATTCTCCCCCGGTTTGAGGTCGATAGTCACAGGCACAGCCGTAATTCCCTCCTTGGCGTCGAACTCTATCAGCTGCCCAGGCTCACCGTTCACAGCAACGATCATGCGTCCTTTACCCGACGCGAGGCAGTCCACGGTCATTGTGTAGCGGCCACCCTTTTCGCTGTAGACGTTCTTCCAGCGGAGGTCATTTCCGGGGCGTATGCCGAGATTCGTTGCCTTCACGCCACCTGAGCAAATCGAGTCAGGCACGTATGTACCCGTGCCGAGAGCCATGGGATTGTATATCTCCTGATAAGCTGAGAGATATGCCGTTTCCCCCTCATAGACCTTCCGCTCAAGGCGCTTGTCAGCTTCAAGGCGATAGAGTCGCACGCCGTGGGGCTTCACCGTCTCGCTCCATTTCCCCTCGGTTGTGCCGGCATCCTTCCGGTTCATCAGGTCGCGCATCTTCACCTTGCCACCCAGATCCAGATCCTCCATATTCACAGTGATCTCCTGCGGCTCGTCGGTCGGATTGTAGAGAGCGATCGCGCGCGTCTTTCCGTAAGCCTCCTCGATATCCTTCACGAGCACGTATGTCTTGCCGTCCGTCGAAGCCACATAAGCCTGCAGGCCGAGCGGATCCTGATTAAGCGCGATGATTTCAGTGTTTGTGAGCAGCTTGTGTGTCTCGGGCTTCAGCGTAGTCATGTCGCAGCCGATGAGTAGGGGAGAGGCCATTATGCACCACATCCCGAAGTGCGTCTCATCCTCGGTCGGCGTCATGCTCCGCCCCACCTCAAGCATATCCATGTCATTGTAGTGACCGTCACCCGCATAAGCCGACAGATACAGGCTCTGACCGATGATGTTCTTCACGCTGTTCCAGTTGTCCCTGATATCCTCCGAGATGCGCCACGACGTAGCCACATCGCTCACCCATGTGCCCGGATAATTCCAGCGGCAGATGTTCAGTCTCACATCATCGCGCCCCGTGTTCACGATAGCATCGTGGATCACTGCGTAGCGATCCTGAGGCTCAAACGAGTAGTGAGGATGGTTCGAGTAGCCGTCGGCACCGCAGAAATCCACCTTGATGAAATCGCATCCCAGCTCCTTGAAAAACATATCCATGTCCTGCTGCTCATGACCCAGCAGACCAACATTCTGCGCGATAGTGTCATCATTCCAGTAGTTGCCGCACGTGTTGGCACCTGCATCACTATAGATACCCGACTTCAGCCCGAGACTGTGGATGTAGTCCACTACGGGCTTGAGGCCCTTCGGAAAGCGGGTGGGATGGATCAGCAGGCGACCTGTAGCCTCGTCACGGCCACCGAAATAACCATCGTCGATGTTCACATACTTGAACCCCGCGTCCTTCAGCCCCAGACGCACCATAGCGTCCGCCTGCGACATGATGAGCGAGTCATTGATGTCGATGTAATACGTGTTCCACGAGCTCCAGCCCATAGTAGGACGCTCGATGTCGCGTGCCGAGACCGTGAGCATGGCGGCGCACATCATGGCCGCAGCAAAGCACTTCATTCTCATTAGATTCCCAAGATTATAAGAAATAAGACAATTTTTGATTCTACCGTAAAAATACTAAAACACCCCCCACAAACTTTGCCCCTCCGTGCTAAACAATGTTAACGCTCATCCGGTTCAAACCGTTCCGTTAGGGATAAAATATTGATAAATAATCAAATAAGAATGTGAATAAAAAACTTTGCAAAAATATCACTCCAAAATTTGGTGGAAACAAAAATAACTCCTACCTTTGCAGTGCAAAAACAAAACAACGGTGCCATAGCTCAGTTGGTAGAGCAAAGGACTGAAAATCCTTGTGTCCCCGGTTCGATTCCTGGTGGCACCACAACCAAAATCGCTAATAATCTAAACAACAGATTGTTAGCGATTTTTCATTCAATCCAAATTGGTCGAGTTACCTATAAAGTTACCTATAACACCACCCTATGAACCCAACTGAACGGCACTCAACCGACCTGAATGAACCGAAATTGAATTCTTTAATATATTTTAATATAACGATGAAATATACTCTCCAACTTAAGAATGCACCCATAACAGATGAAGAATTAAAGGCTGACGTAATTAGAGTGGCAAATCTTGTTGCCCCTGAAGCATTGTCAAGTAAAAAATATAATGAGTTGGGGAAATATAATAGTGATACAGTCTCTCGGCGTTTTGGCAATCGAAGATGGAACGATGCATTGACTGCTCTTGGATTAAAATTAGCGCAGGTTTTCCATTCAGAAAAAGATTTATTTGATAGCATCAGCAATGTGTGGTTAGCAAAAATGGAGCAACCAGTAAGAAGGGATATGGATGAACATCCTTCTTCAAAGATTTCTTCTGGTGCGTATTTACGTAAATATGGTAAATGGAACACGGCTTTACAGAATTTTATAGAGTATATTGAAAATGATGGTGAAATTACTCTACCTGAATCAGGCATAATTTATGCAGCACGACATAGGACTCCAAGAACCCCAAATAATCGACTGAAAGTAAAGGTTCTCATGCGAGATGGCAATCATTGTCAGGTGTGTGGGGTAAAATGTGATGAGGGTCTGCATAGAATTCACTTTGATCATATTAAACCATGGTCACAAGGAGGAGAGACCACTTATGAAAATCTTAGAGTTCTTTGTAAAGCTTGTAATGAGGCTTTAGGAAACTCCAATGAAAATATTTAATAATACTAAGATTGTATGCAACTTGAATTCTCAAAATTTATTCCTTTTGCTAGTTTCCCTGATGGAACCGACATTGACACAGGTGAGCAGGGGTATAACTCTGGGCTAGAAAAAGGAGGGATATATTTAGCATTTGCAGGAGTAATAAGTAATCAATATTTTCAGCCAAGTCGGCTACTTTATATCGGCAAGGCAGAAGATAATACGAATTGCTTGGGCAAACGCATAAATGAACATGGGGTACCACAGACAAATCAGTTTGAAAGCGACCATGTCCGTTGGCGTCGAGAACAGAAGTTAAAACCGATTGAAGTAATTGGCTATTGCTATGCGGTTGTTGAAGACATGACAAATCTTGCCGACATTGAAAATAAACTAATATACAAAAATCAACCTCCATGTAATCGCAAGGGCAAAGAGACGGATTGCTCTTCCTCTTCTTGTCCTCCAATAACGCTAAAATTTCCCTATGAATTTGCCTCTACGCGGCAACTAAAGGGATATGGGGTATTCGAGTGGTGGCTAAGGCAAATACGTAGCAACAAATAATCTTGAGAAGCAAGATGTTTGTTCCATTTGCTTTGTATTACTTTGTTATTAATGTTGGCAACTTGATTAAGATAGGTAATCCAAGTAATAATGAACCATTCAGCCTTCCAAATGGTTTTGTAAATCGTGGGTCAATGGAGACCTGCGGTTTACAATGAT
>CAYSKE010000036.1:0-15057 GCA_964431465.1 uncultured Muribaculaceae bacterium
AAAAGGTGCGGGAGACCGGCACTCGCGTGTGGACCTCCCGCAATCACTACTTATTGCTTATTGCATCACCTATTGAACTACAATAAAATCTAAACCAATCATTATATATCAACTTTCAATTTTGGCTGGCGAAGTGACGGATGCCACTTCGCCTTGTGTGGTGGGGTTGAACATCAATAGCCGGGGTTCTGCCTGATGTTGGCGTTCTGATCCATCTCACGCTGCGGGTAGGGGAGCAGCTCGTTACGACCGGCCTTGAATCCATAGGAAGGATTTGATGAGTCGTCGGGCACTAAGATCCATTTTCCTGAAGCATCGATGTCGAGTTTCTCGATGTTTTGACCTTGCTTGCCGAGCACCGCCTCAGCATCGCCCCAACGCACAAGATCCATGAAGCGCTGTCCTTCCATGCAAAGCTCAACCTGACGCTCGAGCTTGATCTTGTCTATGTCGATCGAGGTGTAGAGCGGTGCCTGAGCACGAGTGCGAACCTCATTTACATATTCAAGTGCCTTGGTGGTGTTGCCGCTCTGGAAGTGAGCCTCGGCAGCACTGAGAAGTACCTCGGCGTAGCGCATGTAGCGGAAATTGGTTGCGGGGAATGGCGACCATCCGCCCCAGTTCATGGAAACGTCGCTCCACTCGTAGCGGTTTTTCCATCCGCAGTAGAGGCCGTGGCCATGGGCGGGTGAGTTGGGTTTCTTGGCTATGCCCATGACGTTCTGCACGAATGCCTGATCCTTGACGACAGAGGTGGTGCGGTATCCGTCGGCACCGTCGCTCTTGATGAGTGCCTCGGCAAGTGCGTCCTGCGGGTTGAAGAAGCCGTAGCCTGTGGTGTTGAAGTTGCCGAAGTCGGGGCTGATGCCGGTGAAGTCGAAGTGATCTTCGCGCCATCCGGCATAGATGTAGACGTAGCTCATGAGCTGTGGAGCTGTGGCGTCGGTCTGGCCAGGAGGGCAGTTGATTTCAAAGATGCCTTCGTCGCTCCAGTTGGACGGAGCCTTGATGATGTCGGCATAGTCACCGTCGTAGAGGGCGTATTTCTTGCTGTCGATGATCTTGTCGAGTGTGGTGGCTGCCTCGGAGTATTTCTGCTGGAAGAGATATACTTTGCCGAGATAGCCTTGCGCGGCAGCGAGAGTGCAGTGGGCGAGGTTGGTCTTGTCGCCGAGGGCGTTTTTCTCGGGGAGGTTGCCTGACTCGATTGCGTGGCGGAAGTCTTTGCCTGCCTGCTCGAGCATTTCGCCGTACTCGGAGTTGGTCACGCTGTTGTACTCATTGGGCTGGAGCACGTGATCGACGATGGGCGGGTTGCCCCAGAGGACTCCGAGATAGAATTCGGCCCAACCGCGGAGGAAGTAGGCTTCGGCCACACACTGCTTCATGAATGGGGTGGCGTCGTCTTTGTTCTCAAGTTTCTCAATGAGGACGTTGGAGAAGTAGATGAGACGGTAGCAGAAGGAGTAGATGTTGAGCACTTTGTCGTTCTCGGTGGAGATGTAGAATCCGGAGAACTGGTGTAGACCGGGCTGGTCACCTGCATTTGCTCCACCGGGCCAAACGTCGTCGCTGAGACAGTTGATGGACTGGATGATCTCAAATGCCATATTGTTGATGTAGGACATCGAAAGGGCGAGTGCCGTTGCAGCCTCTTCGTCGGTGGAGTAGTAGGTGTCGGTGGGGTAGGATCCCTTCTGAGGAATGTCCAACTCGTTGGAGCAGCTTGTGGCGCATATTCCCATCGATGCTGCCACCAGAAGCGCGTATATTGATTTTCTTATCATTGGGATTTTGGTTCTGAATATGTTAGAAAGTAACGTTGAATCCTACGCTGACCTTTTTGGTGACAGGATATCCACCCATGTCGAGACCCTGACTTGATCCTGTGCCTGCGCTGATCTCGGGGTCGATGCCGGGATAGCTTGCGATGGTGAAGAAGTCGTCAAGTGAGACGTAGGCGCGGAGGTTCTGAACGAAGAACTTGCGGGTGATGGTCTGCGGAAGGGTATAGCCGAGCTGCATCTGGCGTATCTTGAAGAATGAGCCGTTGTAGACCTGAGCGGATGAGAAGAGATAACGCTCAGCGTCGGTGCCCGATGAGATCTGGGCTGCAGCGGGGATCGTGCCTGAGTGGTTGGATGGTGTCCAGCGGTTGGTGTAGAACACGTCCTTCATGCGGTTGGCTGTGAGACGATCCTGACGAAGGAGGTTCATGTAGATCTCGTTGCCAAACTGGCCTGAACCGGAGAGAATGAAGTCGAATCCCTTGTAAGCGAGGTTGATGTTTAGGCCGAGAGTGACGTCGGGGATAGCATCGCCGATGTTGGTCTTGTCGTTTTCGTCGGGGGAGTCGGTGGTGACGCGCTTGCCGTCGCGTTCAACCCAGTAGAGTGCGCGTCCGGTCTCGGAGTCGACACCAGCATAGTCGTAGCCGTAGTAGTGCCATACTTTCTCACCAACTTCGAATCGGGTAACGACGATGTTGGAGAAGGAAGTGCCGTTGATGATGGGCACAGTGGGGTGAAGTTTGGTGACCTTGTTGCGGAGAGTGGAGACGTTGGTGCTGATGCTATAGGAGAAGTCGCCTACGCGGTCGCGCCATCCGAGCTCAAACTCAAGACCTTCGTTGAGGACACCGCCGGCGTTGATGGGTGAGGTGACACCACCGAGCGAGAGTGTGGGAACAACACCGCTCACGAGGAGGCCATCGGTGACTTTGTGGAAGTAGTCGAAGCTGAAGCTGAGCCGGCTATTGAAGAAGCGTGAATCGAAGCCGAGATCCCACTGGGTCATTGTCTCCCAAGAGAGCTCGTTGTTGCCCATAGTCGTGGGGCCGTTGCCGTTGACCCAGTTGTAGTTGCCAGACTGGTTTGTGTCCCATGTCCACACTGCGTTGTTCCACTGCCCCCACCCGTAGTTGGATGCAGCGAACGGGCCGATCACTGAGGCGTAGGAGTAGTTGCCGAGGGGAGCCACGGAACCGTTCTTACCCCATGAGTAGCGTAGCTTGAGGAAGTCGAGAGCGGGACGGCTCCAGCCCATGAAATCTTCCTGAGAAATGGTCCAACCGGCGCTGACCGAGGGGAAGTAGCCCCAGCGGTTGGTGACAGGCAGTTTTGAGTTGTCGTAGGCGTCACCGCGTACAGAAGCCTGAATCATGTACTTGTTGTCGTAGGTGTAGCCTGCACGCGCAAACCAAGAATATTGTGTCGAGACAGTCTCGTTGCCACCGATACCTTTGTCGGCTCCCGCATTGGCGTAGTTAAGGAATCCCCAGAGCTCGGGATTGGGAACAGGAATCGCGGGTACGCCATCTTTCTGGTTGGCTGCGCCGTAGGTGTAGGAGTATATATCTTTCTGGAATGAGATACCGGCCATGCCTGTCACGGCATGAACTTCGTTGAAGGTCTGGTTGTAGTTTGCGAAGTTTTCCCACTGGTAGTAAGTCCCGGTGCTATTCTGCGCGTTGATAGAGAGGTTGGGTGAGTTGGCCTGCACGGAAGCGTAGTAGGGCTGTTCGTAGGTGGAGTTGTGCTGCGATGAGAGTCGATAGCCAAATCTCGAAGTGATTGAAAGCGGCTTCCATGGATTGAAAAGAGCGTAGGCCGATCCTGTCACGTTGAATCCTGCATACTTGTTGAGGGTGCGGTCACGCATGATCATGGGATGGACATTCTCACCGGTATAGAATGGTGAGAGGCCGTAGTACATGCCGTCGGCGTTGGAGAGAAGCTCGCTCTTGTGGGCGTTCATGAGAGAATAAGAGCCGAGTTCGTTGGGCGATACAAGATTTGGTGTGAGGGGGTCAAGCGCGTAGAGTGTGGTGAGCATCGCGCCCCACTGGTCGGACGCAGACACGCTGCGCGTCTGCCAGCGCTCGGCGATCGCTGTTGTTCCGATCTTGAACCACGGCTTAATCTGATAGTCGGCGTTGATGTTGCCTGAAAGACGCTTGTAGGTGTCGGCATCACCTCGCACGGGGCCGTTGTTGGTGAGGTAGGCAA
The DNA here is from genome assembly GCA_964431465.1 of uncultured Muribaculaceae bacterium. Classification (GTDB taxonomy): domain Bacteria; phylum Bacteroidota; class Bacteroidia; order Bacteroidales; family Muribaculaceae; genus JAFLTL01. Next base: position 4,008 of record CAYSKE010000036.1, read on the forward strand.
CTGAAGCGAAGAGAGAACCTTTGTCGCTTCCGCCTTCAAATGTAACGGTGTGCTTGAACTGCTCACCTTTGCCGAAGGCGACGTCGAACCAGTTGGTGTCGGTCGTTCCGTTCCAGCCAAGCGCACGGAAAGCATCGGCTGCATAAACGCCTGCGTCGACCATGTAGTCCATGTACTCCTGTGCATTGAGCATGGCAGGACGGCGTCCCACTGACTCGTTGACATACTGGAAGTCGTAGCGGATGGAGCCGTCTTTGTTCTTGGCACTCTTTGTGGTGATGAGGACAACGCCGTTGCCGGCCTGAGCTCCGTAGATAGCAGCTGAAGCACCGTCCTTGAGCACTTCCATCGACTCAATCTGGCTGGGGTCGATGCCGGAAATGTCGGAGAGACGGATACCGTCGACGACATAGAGGGGAGCCATGTCGGAGTTGGATGAGTAACCGCGCACACGGATTGTCGGGCTTGAACCGGGCGCACCGGATGTGCTCACTACCTGCACGCCTGAAGTCTTGCCGGCAAGTGCGGCTGTGGGGTTGTTGATGGTGAGATTTTCAAGAGCATCGCCTTCAACCTTGGAGATTGCACCGGTCACATCGCTCTTGCGCTGCACGCCATAGCCTACAACCACGATCTCGTCAAGAGAGGTGTCGGCGGATGTGAGGGTGACGTTAAGTGTTCCGTTGACAGCAGGAAGTGTCTGCGACTTCATGCCGACATAGGAGAATATGAGTTTGGTGCCGGGTTTTACGGAGATGGTAAAACTTCCGTTGAAGTCGGTGGTTGTGCCTTGAGTAGTGCCTTCGGCCTGAATAGACACACCGATCAGCGGCTCGCCTTCTTCGTCGGACACTATTCCTGTTGTGGTGATATTCTGCGCGTTGACACAGATTCCGACAAACAAGAACAGAGCTATGAGGGCAAATTGCCGCCACATTGTCTGATGCTTGATTTGGTTCATGTGATTTTATAGATGAATTAAGTTATGATTTTTTTGCGAGCGGTGACGATGCAACACCGTGGTGGTGGATCGTCGCTGCTCGCAAAGCTAATATGAAGTGCAAGGGATAAAATAGGGAGGTAATTGCAAAGTAAATATTTTAGAATATAATACTTTGTATCATAAAGTATTAGCCAAGCGAAACAGGTAAAAATCCCTCGCTTGGCTGTGTGAAATGATGTGAATGCAGACGTTTTTGGGTGCGGCTCAGTGTCAGGCTGAGATGTGGGGCTTGGGGTCGGTGGAGCGGTTGTTGTAGACGGTGCGGATCGAGACGTTGAGCATCTGGGCAATGTCGGCGCTCTTCTCGATTCCGAGTCGGCGCAGGGCATAGATGCGGAGTCGCATGTTGAGTACTCCGGATTTCTCGATGGCTGCTTTGTCGACTTTCACGTCGGGTGCGGAGGCTTCGTTGTAGTCGTCGATGAAGTTGGGGAAAATCGACAGGATGGTTTTGTCGAATCCGCCATAGAAGACGGCATACTGCTCCTTGACTATGTCGCTGTCGGATAAAATGACGCCTACATCTTCGAGCTGCTTCAACCTGAATTTGCGCAAAAGTTTCTTGCGGAAGTTGTCCATCTCATTGATAAAGTGGGATGTGAGGCGGAATGTGAGGGCAATGACTCCCCGGTTGACGTTGTCGGCCTCGCTCAACTCCTGTATGGCTCTCTCGAGTGTGGTTATCGCTGTGTCGCGCTGCTCAAGGGCACTGTTGAGGTCGTGGTTGGACTGCAGAAGCTCTCTTCTCGTCTGGCGCAGTTCGCGGTTGCGCATGATGATGTAGACTACGCCTGCCAACAATGCGGTTACGAGTAGGAAAAGTATTGCTACATAGCGGTGTAGACGGACGTCGTTTCGCTCGAGCTGCTCCTGATAGGCATCGCGCACGTTGCCAAGAACTTGCGAGAGATGGAGGATGCGGTTGCGGTTTTTGTAGGCGTTGAGCTGGTTGTAGCTGTAGATAATGTAGTCGTTGGCTCGGTTTATGTCGCCAAATTCATAGAGGAGCTGGGCGAGCTCGGGCATTGTCGCCATCTCGCGGCGCTGCGATGCGACGGCTCCGAGCGCTCCCTTGATGAAATAATGCAGTGTGAGTTCTTCGTTGCCTATCTGCTTGTAGTAATGCGCAAGCCAATAGGCATTTGACTGCTCGATCTTAGCAATGTCGGTCACGGTGTCGACGGCGAGATGCAGATTGTTGAGGTCTCTGGGGTCGATGTGTGCGGTGTTTTTGTCGAGCTGAGTGGCTACCGGAAGCCAGATGAGTTCGGAAGGGAAACGCCCGGCGTCCTTACATATTGCACATAGTGTGTCGCGACACCATATCAGGTCTTTGTAGAGTTGCTCTCCTTTGCGCTTGTCGGCAATGCCATAGGTGAATTTCATGGCATCGGTGTACTCGCGTGTGCGGTAATATTTAATCAAGTTTGCCCTACGAAGTTTTGACTGATCAATGCCGGATATGATCTGGAACGCCTCGTCGTTGTAGCCTTGAATGGTGAGCATATACGCCTGATCGAGCAATGATGATACAATGAGTGAGTCGCTTGGCGGGTCGATCTGCCTGGCGAGAGTGCAGATGATATCGGCATAATGGAGGGCAGAGTCGGAATCGTAGTATTTGTATTCCTCGAAAATCTGGGCGGTAAGTGGAAGAAGTGCCTCGGGATTCCGGGTGCGGGAGATTGCCGCACGCAAAGCACCGATGCGCATCTCCTTGCGGTTGGCAAGTTCAAACTGCACCAATAACAGTGCGTCAAGTCGCTTGAGCTCAGCAATATTCTGTTTTATCGCCGGGTGATTTTCTCCCCATTGTGCATAGGCGGAAAGGGGGAGTGACAGCAACAGACAAAGAATTGCGGCAAAAACGGTAGGATTCAGCATTATAGGTGTCAGTAGTGATGTTGGCAAGCGAATTCGGCATTAGAAATCAGCAACAAAGAAAATAGAAAAATTGGAACTGACCAAATAATAGACAGTTAAAATTGTATGTGGAAATGTGTACAGATGTGTGACAGACCGGTGTCAGGAGGGGTCGGCGCACTTTCGGTTTACCTGCTGGAATGTGCGGGGCTAAAAATAAGATGTTGAAAAACGGTGCGTTATGATTTGCCGTCGTGTTAAAAGTTTTACTTGCGAGGGTCTCCGGCGGCGACTGCGAAATGTGATACTGTAATTTTGGATCCGAAAGCAAAAAAAATATTACAAACTCGTCAATCATGTTGAAGAATACTTTTATCGCATCGCTTGTGTTGCTTGCTACCGCCTGCGGGAGTAAGTCGACATGGAGCAATGTCAGTCCGGCCATAGCCAGTGACGGCGATTTAGAGTCGCGTGTAAAGGAAATCGTATCGGGAATGTCGCTCGATGACAAGATAGGTCAGATGTGTGAGGTGACCATCGATGCCGTTCAGTGCGACTCGCTGGTGAACGGTCAGGTGGAGCTCGACCCTGCCAAACTGAAAACCGTCATAGGTGAATATCGCGTGGGCTCGATCCTCAATGTGCCGATGAGCTTCGCGCAGACTCCCGAGGCCTGGAACCGCATAATCGGCGGCATTCAGGATGCATCGCTCGAGTACATAGGTATTCCCGATGTGTATGGCGTGGATCAGAATCACGGGTCGACCTATACTCAGGGTGGCACGCTGCTTCCGCAGGAGATAAACATGGCGGCTACGTTTAATCGCGAGCTCGTGCGTCAAGGGGCCGAACTGACCGCTTATGAGGCACGCGCCTGCGGAATCCCCTGGCTATATAATCCGGTGATGGATCTCGGTCGCAATCCGGCATGGAGCCGCATGTGGGAGAGCTTCGGCGAAGATCCGTATATCAACGGCGCAATGGCGGTGGAAGTGGTGAAAGGATATCAGGGTGACGACAACAATCACCTCGGCACAAAGAACGTGGGTGCATGCCTGAAGCATTATATGGCATACGGTAATCCGGTTTCGGGTAAAGACCGCACTCCCTCATCGGTGAACCCGATCGATCTGCGTGAAAAATATTTCGCTCCTTACAAGGCCGCCATACGCGCGGGGGCACTGTCGGTGATGGTGAACTCGGGTCTCAACAACGGTATGCCTTTCCATGCCAACCATGAGATGCTGACCGTGTGGCTCAAGGAGCAGCTCAACTGGGACGGCATGATCGTGACTGACTGGGCCGACATCCACAACATCTGGCGCCGCGACAAGGTGGCCGCCGACTATAAGGAGGCTATCAAGCTGTCGGTGAACGCCGGCATAGACATGTCGATGACTCCGTATGACGTGGAATTCTGCACTCTGCTCAAGGAGCTCGTGGAGGAGGGTGAGGTGCCCATGAGCCGCATTGATGATGCCGCAAGCCGTATCATACGCTTCAAGCTGCGTCTGGGTCTTTTTGAGACTCCCATGACCTACGCAAAGGATTATCCTCTCTTCGGGTCGGAGGAGTTTGCCGCAAAAGCACTCGAAAGCGCAGTGCAGAGCGAGGTTCTTCTCAAGAATGAAAACAGCACTCTGCCCCTTGCCGCGGGCAAACGCATACTCGTGACAGGGCCGAACGCCAACTCGATGCGCAGCCTGAACGGTGGCTGGTCATACACATGGCAGGGCACGAACAATCCGATGTTCCACCAGCAGTATAACACCATCTATGAGGCTCTGTGCAATGAATACGGCGCATCCAACGTGATACTCGAAGAGGGTATGGACTATGTGGAGGATTACGGCCAGTGGGAGAAAGAGGTGAACGTGCGCATCGAGAGTGCGGTCGCTGCCGCAAGCCGCGCTGACGTGATCGTGGCGTGTGTGGGTGAAAACTCCTATTGCGAGACAGTGGGTAACCTCAACGAGCTGACTATCTCGGAGAATCAGCGCAATCTTGTGAAAGCTCTCGCCAAGACGGGCAAGCCTATAGTGATGGTGATCAACGCCGGGCGCCCGCGCATCGTGCGTGAGATCGAGCCTCTGGCATCGGCAGTGGTCAACGTGATGCTTCCGGGTAACTACGGCGGTGACGCTCTGGCACTGCTCCTCTCGGGCAAGCGCAATTTCAGCGCGAAACTTCCGTACACTTATCCGAAGTGGACCAACGGACTGGCTACTTACGACCACAAGCCGAGCGAGACGGTGCCGATGATGTCGGGTGCCTACGGCTACACGGCTGATATCGATGTGCAGTGGCCGTTTGGTTACGGATTGAGCTACACCACTTATGAGTACTCAGACCTCACCGTGGACAAGAGTGAATTTGCTCCGGGTGATGACCTCACAATCACTGTGACGGTGAAGAACACCGGCAACACTGATGGCATGGAGCCTGTGATACTTTTCAGCAGCGATCTGGTCGCTTCGATCACTCCGGATGCCTACCGCGTGCGCGGCTTCGACAAGATCTCGCTCAAACCGGGTGAAAGCAAGAAGGTTTCATTCACAATCCCGGCAAGCGATCTGGCATTCGTGAACTACGACAACCAGTGGACTGTGGAGAAGGGTGAGTTTGAATTCACCGTCGGCACAGAGAAAGTGAAGGCAACCTGCACGGCCACCAAGGTGTGGGACAGCCCCAATATCCTTTAATATCAATAAATAAAAGCATAACCAAAAGATGAAAAAAACAATACTTCTTCTGCTTGCGTGCGTTATGGCGGTTTCCGCCAACGCACAGCAGGCGCTGTGGGGAGCTCCGACACTTGTGTCGCCTGAGGTCAATCCCGACAATACCGTGACTTTCCGCATGAACGCCCCTGAGGCGACTAAGGTGCAGGTGACCGGTGATTTCCTTCCGCCTCAACCGATCGAAACTCCTTACGGAAAATTTGACGCGCCGGGAACTGCCGATCTCGTGAAGAATGCCGACGGAGTGTGGGAATTCACTACCACCGCTCTCTCTCCCGAGCTTTACAGCTATACTTTCATCGTTGACGGGCAGAGGATGCCTGACCCGTCAAACGTCTTCCAAATACGCGACACTGCCTCAATAACCAATGTATTTCTTGTGGGCGGGGACTATGCCGATTACTACAAAATCAACGATGTGCCTCATGGCACAGTGTCGAAGGTGTGGTATGAGAGTCCGACTCTGGGCATGAACCGCCGAATGACAGTTTATACTCCTGCGGGATATGAAAAGGGGGACAAGCGCTATCCGGTGTTCTATCTTCTTCATGGCATGGGTGGCGATGAGAACGCATGGACCGAACTCGGACGTGCATCGCAGATACTTGACAACATGATCGCTCAAGGTAAAGTTGAGCCTATGATCGTGGTGATGACCAACGGAAATGTGGCAATGGAGGCTGCACCGGGTGAGTCGTGCCTCGGCTTCAAAGCTCCCACGACCCAGCTGCCCCACACGATGGACGGCGTGTTTGAGCAGCACTTCCCTGACGTAGTGAAGTATGTCGACAGTAACTACCGCACGATCGCCGACAAGAAGCACCGCGCTATCGCCGGTCTGTCGATGGGTGGTTTCCACTCGATGCACACTTCGAAGGAGTATCCCGACATGTTTGACTACGTGGGACTGTTCTCGGCAGCAATCCTGCCGCACGACGGCACCACGTCGCCCGTCTACGATAACCTTGAGGGTAAGCTCGCCAAGCAGTTTGCCAATCCGCCGGCCCTCTACTGGATCGCTATCGGTGACAAGGATTTCCTCTATGAGGCAAACAAGGAATATCGCAAGATGCTCGATGAAAAGGGGTACAAGTACATCTACCGCGAGAGTCCCGACGGACACATCTGGAAAAACTGGCGTATCTATCTGACCGAGTTCCTCCCTCAGCTATTCAAGTAATACTCTCTCTCACTTCTCTCTCAGAAAAGGAATTCGCGGAAATAGAATCAGAAACACACACTGATAATCCTTTATCGGCACACGAATCAGCCATCCGGTTTTGGCCCGGGTGGCTGATTGTGTTAAATGTTAAATAGAGGCGGATTGTTGGTCAATTTCGCAACTTTTCAGGTTTGCGGAATGTTACTTTTGTGAAACACACACAACGAAGCCGACAATTACATGACGCCGCAGTCGTGTTGAAAAAAACGAGTTATGAAGAGGGTTGCACTAATACTAACTGCTATTTTTTTAAGCTACGGACTTATATCGGCCCGCGGTGACAATGACACGACTGAAGTTTTTTCCGTCAGTCGAAGTCGGCACTTGACCTGAACATGAGGGGTAACGGCGAGCGGCTGAATGAGATGCTGGAACGCATGCGCCAACACAATGCCGCCGGGTCGGGCCTCAGACTGAAAGGGATAACGGTTCTCGGCACTGCTTCGCCCGAAGGGTCGGTCGAGATAAACCGGGCGCTTTCGGAGCGACGGGCGGCAGCGATAACTGACTATTTCTCATCGCGGATGGAATTTCCTGACTCGCTGGTCAGGAGCGAATATGCAGGACGCGACTGGCGCGGACTTCAAGAGATGGTGATGAACGACGAGGGTGTGCCTTATCGCGCCGAGGTGCTTGAACTAATCGGTAACATCATTGCCGACATCGCCCGCGAGGGGAGTGACAACGCCGGAAATCTCGAGCGGCTGAGGGGCTTGCACGGTGGAGTGCCATACGGGTATATGTATGACAGGATGTTTCCCGCTTTGCGCCGATCGAGCCTCTGCGTTGAATATGCTCCGCTGAGCAATGTGGTGAGATGTGATCTCGCTCCTGCGAGCCTGCTTCCGGTGCCTGTGGCCGCAGATGGGGTAATACCGGAGAATATCACAGTGATGCCGGTGGCGAAGGAAAAGAAGCCGTTTTACATGGCTCTGAAAACGAATATGCTCTATGATGCGGCTGCTCTGCCCAATCTGAGCGCTGAATTCTACGTCGGGAAAAACTGGTCGATAACGGGTAACTGGATGTATGGCTGGTGGGATAACGACAGCCGGCACCGTTACTGGCGGGCTTATGGCGGTGACATCACGGTGCGCCGCTGGTTTGGAACCAAAGCCGCCGAGAAGCCTCTGACGGGTCATCACTTGGGCGCGTATGCCGGGGTGGTAACGTATGACTTTGAGTTTGGCGGCCGGGGATATATGGGAGGACTGCCGGGTCGGACTCTCTGGGACCGATGCAACGTGGTGGCCGGTGTGGAGTATGGCTACTCGCTTCCGATAAGCAACCGGCTCAACATAGACTTCACGATCGGTATAGGCTATCTCGGTGGGAAATACCTGGAGTATGTGCCGAAGGACAACTGCTATGAGTGGCAGTCGACGCATAAATTGAGATGGTTTGGACCGACGAAAGCAGAGATATCACTTGTGTGGCTGATAGGCCGCGGAAACTTTAACAACAAAGGGAGGTGAACAAGATGAAAAGCATAATCCGATATATGGCAATCGCGCTGCTGCCGGTTGTGGCCGCCTCCTGCGAGCATAAGGATCTCTGCTATGAGCAGACGCACAAGCAGGATATCGAAGTGGTGTTTGACTGGCAGAAGGCTCCTGACGCATCGCCTGAGTCGATGGCTCTGTATCTCTATGACACCGACAAGGGGGGTGACCCAATAAGATATATCTTCACAGGGCGCGACGGTGGACACATCACGGTGCCTTACGGCCGATATGAAGCTCTATGCAAAAACAGCGATGACACGGACTGGGTGCAGGTGCGCAACACGTCGGATATCGAGGCGTTTGAGACCCTCACGCCTGACGCTACGGACTATGCGGCAGTGCTCAGCGGAGAGACAGTGGCGATGGCGCGTGCCGACGATGAGGAGCGCACGGAGGCTACCCCGGGGATGCTGTGGAGCGACCGACAGAGCGGATTTGAGGTGAAATACAGCGATACGCACAAAGTGCTGACGCTTTATCCCGAGGAGGCGGTGTGCCACTACACGGTGGTGTTTGAGGGTGTCGAGAATATCGGTAACCTTAAAGGTGGCGCGGTAGACGGCACGCTCGACGGGATGGCCGAGGGGTATCTGCACGGGAGCAAGCATCCGACCGAGCATAAGGTGAAGATGCCTTTCAAACTTGTGGCTGATGAGAACGCGGGAACTCTCACAGCATCGTTTCTGACGTTTGGCGAGTGTCAGGCCGACGGAAACGATGACTCGATAGAGCTTGCAATACCGCTTGCCGACGGGGAGGTGTGGACTCAGACATTTGACGTCACTGCTCAGGTGCATGATGCAACCGACCCGCATCACGTGAAGATCGTGATAAAGGGGCTTGAATTGCCTGAGAAGGAAATAAACGCGGGTGGGTTGCATGCCGACGTGGATGAATGGGTGGAGGAGCATATAGGACTTGAAATGTAATAAAACACAATACTGCTATGAAAACGACACGACTGTTCTTAATTGGAGCGATGGCACTGACGCTTGGCGCATGTGCTGAAGATGAACCTGAAGCTGTGGCGCCTAAGTCGCCGCAGGAGGCAATTAATTTCCGACCCGCCATGGGGTCGCGCGCGACGGAGACAACCAATGCCAATCTCTCGTCGATCTATGTGACCGCACTCGGCGAAACGTCGGAGAACGACTTGTTTGCAAATCTGGAATTCAAGAAGGGCACTGGCGGCTTCTTTGAGTCGAGTCCCGAATACTATTGGCCGGGAGATGACAGCGAACTGACGTTCTACGCCTACGCGCCGTCGCAGGATGAGATGGGAGCAGACGTGACGATCAATGAGAGCACCAAGCAGGTGGAAAACTTCGCTGTCGCCGAGGATATAGCGCAACAGGTGGATTTCGTCACCGCCAGCGCAACGGGTAAGAAATCGGTGAATGAGACGAGTGGTGTCGAGCTTGATTTCGCACACCAGCTGTCGCAGATCGAGCTTCGCGCCAAGACTGACAATAACGCTTATATTGTGAAGGTGGCCGGAATGCGTATCGGGCGTCCGCAATATATGGCAACGTTTGATTTCGGGACTTCGAAGTGGACTCTCGACGACTGGCATGACACGGCGGTGTATGAGTCGAGTTGCGACACTATGACGCTGAGCAGCACGCCTGTCTCGATCATGGGTGCGGCCGGCAACGCGATGCTGATGCCGCAGACGCTTACGCCGTGGTCACCTACGGGCGACCCCGACAATGTGGCGAGAGAGGCTTATCTGAGTGTGCTTGTCAATATCACTTCGGCTGACGGAATGCGCGTTTATCCTTTCCCGACCGATACAATAAAGGATGATAATGGTAATCAGCGCACTTTTGCGTGGGTCTCGATACCTCTGAGCGGAACATGGGAGCAGGGTAAGCACTACATCTATACGCTTGATTTCACCAATGGTGCAGGATATACCGATCCTGATGAAGGTCCCAAACCGGGTGAACCTGTTTATGGCGATCCGATCAAGTTTACGGTGGATGTGGATAACTGGGCTCAACCGGATACAATAAATGTGCCGATGACGACGAAATAAGACTTCGCTTGCTTGCAAGCTTGAAAGGGAGATGGCTTCTTGGTGGAGGCTGTCTCCTTTTTTGGGGGGAGCACTCGGAGATCTCGGAGAGCTCGGAGGGGTGGACGCACGAGCCGTGCGTCCCTACAAGGTGGGGGAGGGAGAGGACGGAGGACAAGTCGGACGAGGGGGATATGGGGATGTCCAACCGCGATGCGGTTGATTGGTTTATAGATTGTGGATGCTTTACCCGCATACCTTTGTCGCTCCGCGACTGCGGTATACGGGTCTACAAATATCACATCGCTATCGCGATGGATAGCGAGACCCTCGGCGTATTGCATTGCTATTGCGATAAATATCGCGCCTCTGGCGCTATTCCCTACTAACATCACATCGCTATGTCGATGTAGGGGGCAGATGTCTCGCAGCTCCGCAGCTCTTGTTTTGTTGTGATCTACACCGGGTTCCTTTCAGTCACCCGGTGCTAATGTTGTGACGCCCGTTTCACGGGCTGGCGGACGCACCATGGAGAAGATGGGGAGCACTCGGAGAGCTCGGAGGGGGCGCGGAGATCTCGGAGGAGTGAGGATGGGCGGACGCACGAGCCGTGCGTCCCTACTCTGCGGGGGAGGACTCGGAGCACTCAGAGAACTCGGAGGGGGATCAGGGGAGGCGGAGGGTGTAGGTGGTGGCGGG
>CAYSKE010000037.1:0-9392 GCA_964431465.1 uncultured Muribaculaceae bacterium
TTCAGCACCGCAACGACATCCAGTTTCCCTTCCGGCGCTATCAGATACAACCCGTTTGGCGTGCCGACCGTCCGCAGAAAGGCCGCTATCGCGAGTTTTATCAGTGTGACGCCGATGTGATCGGTTCCGACTCCCTTATCAGCGAGGTTGAGCTTCTCCAGCTTATCGATGAGGTCTTCGCGCGCTTCGGCATAAACATCGCCATAAAACTCAACAACCGCAAAGTGCTTGCAGGCATTGCCGAGATTATCGGTGAGCCTGAGCGTCTGATCGACATTACTGTCGCAATCGACAAGATCGACAAGATCGGTATTGACGCCGTGAATGAGGAGCTTGCATCCAAGGGGCTTGCTCCTGAGGCTATTTCCGCTCTTCGGCCGATACTCGAAATCAGCGGCACGATCGACGAGCGTCTGGAAGCACTGCGCACGCTGCTTGCAACTTCCGCGACAGGCACTCGTGGTGTTGAGGAGCTCACTGAAGTCGTGGGCATGACCCGCGATCTCGGTCTGCGTGCCCATCTCGACCTTGATGTGTCGCTTGCCCGCGGCCTCAACTACTACACCGGCTGCATCATCGAGGTGAAAGCTCTCGATGTGGCTATAGGAAGCATCACCGGCGGCGGTCGCTACGACAATCTCACCGGAGTGTTCGGTATGCCCGGTGTGTCGGGCGTGGGCATCTCCTTTGGTGCCGACCGTATTTATGATGTCCTTAACGCGCTGGATCTCTATCCCGAGGAGGCTACGATGACCACACGGGTCATGTTTGCCAACTTCGGTGCTTCCGAGGCGACAGCTTCGCTGAAACTGATGAAGCGTCTGCGCTCCGAGGGCATTTCTGCCGAGATTTATCCCGATGCCGCCAAGATGAAGAAGCAGCTTTCATTTGCTTCGACGGCTGGAGTGCCTTTTGTGGCAATCATAGGCGACAGCGAGCTTGCCGACGGCACCGTGACTGTCAAGAACATGACGACAGGGGAGCAGTCCACACTCACCCACGACGCATTTGTGGAAATGCTGAAAGACTGAATATTTATAATTTAACATCAAAGATATGATCCGCCGACTCACGCTGCTCCTTTTTGCCGCGATAGCCATGTTGCCGGTCTGCGCGCAGTTCCGGTATGCTCCCACTGTGGGTGCTGATTACTCTACTCTCAAATTCAAGCAGGATCTCATCGAGATTAATGCCGCGCCCGGTCTGCGTGCCGGTGTCAACGGCGAACTCATGTTCCCCGGCATAGGCTTCGGTATTGATATCGGTGCGTTCTATAGCATGCGTGGTGCCAAAGTCAATCTCGGGCAGAAAGAGATTTGGGCGAGCGATGGATATGGCGACGAGCGTGTTTTCCTTCATTATCTTGAAATTCCGTTCAACCTCAAATTCAAGTGGACGCGCATGCAGGGACTTGAGGATTACATCGCTCCCTATGTTATCGGTGGCCCGGTATTTGACTTCCTTATCGGTCACAGCAATCAGAAAGCTATCGACTTTGCGGGTGGTACGCTTGGAGTGCGTGCCGGTGGAGGCTTTGAACTCTTCCGTCGCTGGCAGGTGCAGTTTGCCTACACATGGGGTATGACCTATGCACTTAAAACCGTGAAGCTTGACCAGTTCAGTGCTCGCAACCGCTACTTCTCCCTCTCGGTTGCCCGCTACTTCTGAACGTCGGTATAATCGCGCATACGACAAAGCCGGGATGCTCATTCAGCGTCCCGGCTTTGTCGCGTATGCACAGAAGGCTATGTTTTCTGAGATCAGAGGCGGTTGTGAAGCAGTGTGATCGCTTCTTCAATAAGCGTCATGCACGGCTTCTTATCTTTTCCTTTCAGGTCGCGGCAACGCACCATGCCGCCGTTGAGCGCGGCGAACTCACCGCACACATCCTTCACCTTGGCGTTGATGGCCGGTTTGTCGGCCGGGGTTTTGAAGTACACCAGCCCTTCAGCGATGGTTGCGCCGGTCAAGGCGCCGCATATTTCTCCGGTTGCCCCCACGCCACCGCCAAGCCCGGCGGCAACGCGCGCAGTCGTGGTCTCGTCAAGGCCGGTAACATCGGTAAATGCCAGTGCCACGCACTGGGCGCAGTTGTAGCCCTGCTGATGTAGTGCGCGGGCTTTCTCGTGACGTTCCTGTAGTGTCATCTCCAGTCGATAGGTGTTTTGTTGTGTTCGGTCAGATATTGGTTGGCACGCGAGAAGTGGTGATTGCCGAAGAAGCCGCGGTGAGCCGAGAGAGGCGACGGGTGCGGCGATTCAAGTACAAGATGTCGCGAGCGGTCGATCATCGCTCCTTTCTTCTGCGCATGACTTCCCCACAGCATGAACACCAGATTTTCGCAGCGGCGGTTCAGGCACTCCACGGCAGCCGCAGTCAGCTGTTCCCATCCGCGTCCCTGATGCGAGCCAGCTTGCCCGGCTTCCACGGTGAGGGTGTCGTTGAGCAGAAGCACTCCTTGACGCGCCCAGCGGCTCAGGTCGCCATTGTCGGGAGCTACGGGGAGTCCCAGATCGGTCGATACCTCCTTGAAGATATTTATAAGCGATGGAGGGAGCTTTATATTTCCCGCCACCGAGAAGCACAGGCCGTTGGCCTGTCCCGGTCCGTGATAGGGGTCTTGCCCTAATATGACCACCTTCACCTTGTCGAGCGGTGTGGTGTCGAAAGCCGCAAATATCTTTGACGCGGGAGGATATATGGTGCCTTGTCGGTAACGCGCTCTCACAAAATCAGTCAGCGCGGTGAAATATGGCTTATCCCACTCGGCTGCGAGCGCTTCCTTCCACGACGTTTCTATTCTGACGTCCATTTCAGTTTAGTTCAAGTGGTTGCTTGATCGGTTGCGTCTTATTTCTTTGCAGGCATCCACACTTTGTAGGGGGCGCCTTTGGTGCGGTTGCCGAGCAGATAATAGGGGATAGCCGTAAATGTGGTCTCGCTGCCGTCGGCTTTCACGGCCGTGCCGGTCAAGCTCGTCGCGTTGTCGAGGTCTGTCATTATCTCAGCGAACTTCAGCGGCTGCGCGGTGTCGATGCTGAGTTCGGCAAGGTCTTCGTTGTCGCAACCCTCGAGGCAATATACCATCGGGCCTACAGCGATGGCAACCTGATCCTTCAGCTCATCCACGGCATTGTCAGCCACAATGAAACGTGGAGTCATCGGAAGCGCCATCTCCACTACATCACCTTTCTTCCACTTACGCTCGATGCGGGCATATCCGTCCTGCAAAGTCACCGGAATTTCCTCCTTGTTCACCGCCACAGCTATCTGCCCGGGAGTGTAGGAATTATACAGTCCGTGGGGATTCTCCTGACTGCGCGCCCATCCCGGCACACGCAGATTGAGAGCAAAATCGGCATCCTTCTCGGGGTCGACCTCCACGGTCACCATGCTCTGCCACGGGTAATTGGTCGTCTGGGTGAGCTTCACGTCTGTTCCGGCTGCCGGCATTGTCGTGCTGCTTCCTGCAAAAAGATTCACATATAGGTCATCACCCTTGTGTGAATAGATAAATCCCGGCATAGCACCCATGAATTTGAGGAACATGGGTGGGCAGCACGGACAGCCATGCCATTCCCAGCGGGAGTGAGAAGTGGAGTTCAGCGGATTCTGATAAGTGTAGTTGTCGCCCGACAGTGAAATACCTGTCAGCACACCGTTGTAGAGTTCGCGCTCATATTCGTCCATGTATTTAGCATCGCCGGTGAGCTCGTTGAGCCGCTGGCTGAAGAAACCTGCACCCACGGCAGCGCATGTCTCGAGGTAAGCATCCGACGGCAGATAATAGTCGTCGCCAAATTTCTCATCGAAAGAGATGGCGCCTACACCGCCGGTCACATACATGCGTCTCCCGGCCATGTTGTCCCAGAGGCGTGTCGCAGCGTCGATATAGTCCTGCTTGCCGTCGACAGTGGCAGCCGAAGCCACTCCGGTAAGGTATAGTGTGGCGCGCACGGCATGTCCCTCGATCGTCTGCTGCTCGGTAAGAGGGATGGAGTCCTGCGCGTAAGGCCCGAACGACGGGCGCGAATGTGTGCCGTAGAGTGTCGTGTCGGCGTAGGTGTTGGCTTTGATCCACTTTTCAGCTTCATCGTTGCCCCAGCCGCCCCAGTTTGGCAGACCGCAATGATGGCCGCGGCCGTCGATCCAGAATTCTGCCAGTTGCAGATAAGCATCAGGATCTACCGGCGCGTTGATGCGCTCTTTCAGCTCAGGCTCGGCGGTGTAGAGTTGATAGAGTTTCACCAAGGCTTCCTCCGGCCCCGAGTGGGCGGGCACTATATTGTGTTTTGGTTCCGGACCCATGTAGTCGCTCATCAGATTTGCCACTTTGGTAGCCACTTCAAGCAGCTTTGTCTCGCCCGTAGCTTTGTAGTAGTGTACGCCGGCCTCCACAAGCATTCCTGAGTTATACACATCGTGCATCCAGCGCAGCAGACCGCCGTTTTCGCCCCAGCGGTGATCGTTTTCAGTCAGCTGCGTGTAGGTGTTTATGAAGCCTTCAGGTTCCGATGCCTGTGCAAGAGCGATGCGGTCGACAATGCTGTCGACTCTCGCTTTCAGTGCCGGGTCGGGATTGGTCACCATCAGGTCGGAGATGCCGCGGATGCTCTCGTAGATCAGTCCGTCAAACCATGGAAGTCCTGCATGATTGTGGGTGTCGCGGTCACCGGCCGCTACCTTGTTGAAATTGTCGGGCACATTTCGCTCGGCAAACTTGTTGAGCACATCATTAGCTGTCACCGAGCCCCATTGCTGCAGTTTGGGCTGCCAGAAAGAGTCGGTCACCGTCACATCTTTCAGCTCTACAAACTGCATTTTGTCGTTTCCTTTGTCGCTGCCTTGGCAGCCGGTCATGATCGCGGCGGCAGCAGTCAGGTATGTGATAAATGAATATTTCATCAGAATTATATGTTTTTTTTTCTTTCAGTTGCAAAAGCTGTGAAGTCAGTAATTTATGATCAGCTTTAATGCAAAGATGCAAAATTTTTTCCAAAAAAGCATCTTTTCTCTGAACCATTTTCAGGTCGCGGCGTTATAAAGGTATAAAGATTACTTTTTCCATTGCAAGAAATGTGATAATGATTGGTTTATTAACGGATTGGGCGACCGGGAGGCCGCTCTTTTTGTTGAATTGGCTTTGAAGTTTCACATAAAGCGTTATATTTGCGGATGGAAGAAGTCCTCTTCAAGGGATGCAGACTAACAATTACAAAACAAATACTACACACACTATTTATTTATGAAAACTTCAGGAGTTAAAAAATTTGCAAGCGATTTTAAGGATTTCGCTGTTAAGGGCAACGTAGTGGACATGGCTGTCGGTGTGATCATCGGTGCAGCTTTTGGCAAGATTGTGACCTCGCTTGTCAACGACGTCCTCATGCCTGTCATCGGCTACTTCACCGGAGGCGTTAACTTCTCTGAGCACCGTTGGGTGATTCAGAAAGCCGTCAATGATGCTGCCGGTGAGATCATCACTCCTGAGGTGGCAGTGTCGTGGGGAGCGTTTGTGCAGACCATCATCGACTTCATCATCATTGCATTCTGTATCTTCGTGATGGTTAAGTTCATCATGAACCTCAAGCGCAAGAAGGAAGAGGAGCCCGCGCCTGCCGCACCCGCCGAGCCCACCGAAGAGGTTAAGCTCCTCACGCAGATCCGTGACCTTCTCGAAAAAGAAAATCAGAAATAAGTGCGCCCTATTTTCCTTATAGGCTTCATGGGGTCGGGCAAGTC
Organism: uncultured Muribaculaceae bacterium; assembly: GCA_964431465.1. Taxonomy (GTDB): domain Bacteria; phylum Bacteroidota; class Bacteroidia; order Bacteroidales; family Muribaculaceae; genus JAFLTL01. The sequence goes on from CAYSKE010000037.1 coordinate 5,743, forward strand.
GACCCTTGGCAGGCTTGTGTCGCGTGCGACCGGAATTGCTTTCATTGATCTCGACAACTATATCGAGGGACGATTCTCAAGAAGCATCTCTACGATATTTGCCGAGAGCGGCGAGGATGGCTTTCGCGACATAGAGCGCCGCATGCTCCATGAAGTAGCCGAAATGGAGGATGTGCTCGTCGCCTGTGGCGGCGGCACACCCTGCTTTTTCGATAATATCGACTACATGAACTCCAAAGGCACCACCGTCTGGCTCAGTGCCGACAACTCGGTGCTTCACTCCCGGCTCATGCGCGGGCGTCACAAGCGTCCGCTTATCGCATCGCTCGATAGCGAGGGGCTCACCCGTTTCATTGTCGATGCGCTCGCACGCCGTGATCCCTTCTACTCCCGGGCGGCATGCCGCTTCGAGACCTCGCTGCTTGAGACAGAGACCGACCGCGAAGACACTGCGGCGCGGTTTATCCAACAATATATCAAACCCTCCGTAACTCCACAAACGTGAATTTTGACCTCGGTTTAAGCCCTGCCGAACTTGTTGAGGCTATAGAGGCGCGCCATTCGGTGCGCGCTTATCATGCCGATCGCCCCCTCGCACCTGAGATCGTCGGCAGGCTCTATGATGCGGTGAAGCATCTGAGTGATGAAGTCGACGGACTGCGTATGCAGCTTATCGTCAACGAGCCCCGCGCCTTTGGCGGACGTTGGGCAAGCTATGGCAACTTCAAGGGAGTTGAGAATTATGTCGTGATCTCCACCCGGCGCGGTGCCGATGTTGATGTTCAGCTGGGAGAGCAGGGTGAGAAGCTCGTGCTGCTTGCTCAGCATCTTGGGCTGAATTCCTGTTGGGTGGGATTGACCTACACCAAAATCCCTGAAGTGTTCGCCATACCCGCCGATGAGAAAGTGCGGTGTGTGATCGCTTTGGGTTATGGCATCGAGGATGCAGTCCGCCATCACAAGATCAAGACACCGCAGCAGGTGAGCAACGTCGAGCCCGACTTTCCCGACTGGTTCAAGGAGGGGGTGCGGCTTGCCCTTCTTGCTCCCACGGCAGTGAATCAGCAGAAGTTTTATTTTAAGCTGATGCCCGACGGCGTGACCGTGCGGTCGACCACACGATTCTCGCTTGTCGGTTACACCCGCATAGATCTTGGCATCGCCCGCCTTCATTTTGCCATCGGAGCCGGCCGCGAAGCCGTCCTCTGACCCCCACATAATGTGTTGAATAACATCTTTGCCTGATAGTTATTTATTTGTATATTCGCGAAGAATTATACAAGTAAATGATTATGAGAGGGAATTTCTTAAGAAACTGCATGACGGTTGCTATTTCAGCCGTCGTGCTTTTGTGTTTATATGCCTGCAAAGATCGGGATAGAGAGAATCGCTATCAGATAGGCACTGCACAAGTCTCGGTAACGCTGGTCGATGGAGAGGAAGCGTGGCCTGATTCGGTAATTGTCAAGGCTTTTTATCCGACTTTGTTTAATTTGGAACAGAATAATTTAGAGCTTGTCCCCCTGCATTTCGACGGAGTTAAATGGAGTGGAGATGTACCGCTTGAATTGCTGAGAAGTCATGGTGGAGGAGTTGTAGTCTATCAGCCCGACGAGACATTTCTTACCGGAATCATGTGTGGCTTGGATCAGGATCAACCTACTGAGATCAAGTTAAAACGTGAGAAAGATAACCGTTTCTTTTGGTCTTCGGGTGGTGAAGATGATTATAAAACTATACCTGATAATCCCGGGGCATGTTATATTAACTTTATTACCGCTAATATGATAGCCTCTGACAAAGCTTATGAAACATGGGAAAGCTATATAAAGGAAGAGGTGGACTCTATATGCCCGAAACGCCTTGAAGTTGCATTTGAGAATACCGATATTGATCCGGAGTTAAGGAGAATATTGACTGAGCAGCTAAAACAATATTACTTTAAGGGGCGTATCACATGGTATGTCAAAGACGCAAAGAGATTTGCAGATCTGGATGTGTCTGAGCCTCCGGTAGAGATGTATAAGATATATCTTGACAATCTTGATCTATCGACCGATGCAGTGATCGATGAGACGGTTCCGGAGCTTTTAATCTTTTACCAGCAGTTGCTTAATCGTCTTCCCATAGGCATACCTAAGATTGGAGAGACCGGAGTGGCAGAATGGCAATCGGCCGCAATGCCGGGTCTGAAGAAAGTTATTTCAAATCCGACTCAGGTATTTCTTGACCGACTTTCAGCGGTTGCATATATCACTCAGATAGAAGAGCAGAACACGCCTCTCTCACAAAAGCAAATTGAGAATATAAATGCCTATTACAAGGACGATCTTGGTAAGATTATTCTTAACCGGAACCAGAAAATCGTAGAGCAGCTCTCAAAAACCAAAGCTGAATTGATTGATCTTTCGGAGCAGCCGGAATTTGATTTGTTGGACTTCATGAAGCGTTTTGAAGGGCGACCCGTAGTGGTTGATCTTTGGAACACGTGGTGTGGTCCATGCATAAACGCTATGAAGCAGTTTGAGGATCGCAAACCGAGTTATGCTGATAGCGATGTCGTCTTTCTTTATATCTGCAACACATCATCGCCCGAGGAGAAGTGGCATAGCTATGCTGAGCGTGAGAGTGGTGTTCATGTGCGTTTGAGCGGAGAGGCAAGTGATGCTCTCCTGACCGAATATGACTTCGATGCGATTCCATCCTACCTGTTCTTTGACCGGAAACATAATCTGGTGGAAAAATACACCGGTTTTCCCGGAGTTGACGGTTTTGTCGCAAGCATATCCGCAATAGAAAATTGACGTGGCTTAACCACACTTGTCAGTGAATAGTATAGAGTAGGGACGCACGGTTCGTGCGTCCTGTTTAGTTTCAAGTAGTTACATGATTTGTTGTATTCTGGAGAATACAACTATGACACACCCTCGCGCATTTCGATAGTGGTCTGCATATCATCTCTCTACAGCTATATAAGTGCAGGATTCATGGCATTTGGCACAAAACAAATGCGCCGTTAAAAGTGTTTAAGAAACGTAATATCCTGTTTCTATGAAGACACATCCCCTCGTTTCAACTATTGTTATGCTGCTTGCAGCCTTTGTGCCTGAAATTCATGCACAGAGCAATGTTTCAGCTGATTACCTGCGGAGCCCCATGCCCGAGAGCTGGCATTACAGCCCGGAAGTAGAGGCCGTAATGCCGAGCGACGACCAGTGGTGGAAATCGTTTGAAGATCCTGTGCTCGACTCCTTGATTTCAATGGGCATAGACAATAATTTCAATCTTGATCAGGCTGCCCGGCGTCGAGAGATAGCCCGCCTGACCATGCAGCAGGCTAAATCGGCTTATTATCCCACGCTTCAGGCATCGGCCGGATATGAACGCCGGCGCACCGCCGGGGTCAACGGCAATCTTTATAGTCTTGGAGCCGATATGAGTTGGGAGATAGATGTCTTCGGGAAAATATCGGAGAATGTCAAGGCTAAGAAGGCCGCTTACCGTGCATCGAAGGCTGATTATGTATCGGCTATGGTGAGCATGACGGCGCAGATAGCCACTTACTATGTGAATCTGAGAGTGCTGCAGGCTCAGGAGGCGATAGCCCACGAGCACATGGAGTCGCAGACGAGAGTGCTGAATATCGCCGA
>CAYSKE010000037.1:9492-14685 GCA_964431465.1 uncultured Muribaculaceae bacterium
TGTTGCGCCGTCGACCCGATATCATTTCGGCCGAGGCTCAGCTGGCGATGTATGCCTCGGAGATCGGTATTGCAAAGAAAGATTTTCTCCCGACTCTGACTCTCGACGGTTCGATCGGCTTCCAGTCGGGAGAGATCGACAAGATGTTTGGCAACCGGGGATTTTATTACACTATTGCTCCCACACTGAGCTGGACGGTCTTCAGCGGTTTTGAGCGCAAATATAATGTGGCTCAGGCTCGGGAGCAGATGCAGATTGGCATTGACAACTACAATCTGGTGGTTATGACAGCTGTCTCCGAGGTCGATAACGCTATGGCTGAGTATAAGGCATCGGTTGCGACCTACGAGGCCGATAAAAATGTCTATGATCAAAGCACCAAAGCATTTGATCTTTCGATGGATCAGTACAAGTCGGGACTTGCGGCGTTCACTCCCGTTGTTGACGCGCAGATCGACTGGCTCACCACCGCCAACTCCATGGCCACGGCAAAAGGTAATGCCGTGATAGCTCTTATTGATTTATACAAAGCCTTAGGTGGCTCACCCGTTCAATTCTAAACTATGAAAAGCAATGTTATTCTGACTGCTATTGCAGTCTCGGGGCTCTCTCTTGCAGCTGTCGCGTGTCACAGCAAGAGCCATTCAGCTGAAACCGCCGAGGCTGAGAAAATCGATGTGGCTGTGCCTGAGGTTCAGTCGATAATCATCTACAATACTTATCCCGGCACTCTCACTGCCAACAGCAGTGTGGATGTCAAGGCTAAGGTGAACGGTACCATACAGTCAAAGAACTATGTGAGTGGCGCTCCCGTCAGGAAAGGGCAGTCGCTCTTCACGATCGACGCTTCACTCTACCGTGATGCTCTCAGTCAGGCCGAAGCCTCTCTTGCCACAGCCCGAAGCACGCGCGATTATGCAAAAGAGCATTTCGATGCGGTGAAGAAAGCTCTTGAGAGCGATGCCGTGAGCAAGATGGAGGTCATTCAGGCCGAGAGCGCCTACAAGCAGGCCGAAGCATCGATAAAGAATGCCGAAGCGGCTTTATCGACAGCGCGCACACGCCTTGCCTACTGCAACGTGACGGCTCCTATCGACGGTGATATCACCGACAACGCCATCTCGGTCGGAAACTATGTCAGTGGTGAGGCTGAGCCTTTCACGCTGTGTACGATCTACGACAACTCCACCATGACAGTGAATTTTGCCATTGCCGACGATGAGTTTCTTGATCTTCTCAACTCAATAAACCGCAATGATTCTCTTGATCTGAAGAATCTTCCCGTTGAATTTTCTGAACCGCTGCCCCATGCTTACACGGCGGTGCTCGATTACATGGCTCCGGCAATGAAGACCTCGACAGGGACGCTTAACCTGAAAGCGAAAATCGATAATCCTTACAAGGAGCTGCGCTCGGGCATGTATGCCAAGGTGAGGCTCCCAAATAGCCGCGTCGACAATGCTGTTCTGGTCAAGGATGCGTCGATAGGCACCGACCAGCTTGGGAAATATCTTTATGTGGTCAATGATTCCAATAAGGTCGTCTACACACCTGTGGAGGTGGGTGATCTTTATTGCGATACACTGCGCGTGATCAACAAGGGGCTGCGACCGGGCGAACGCTATGTGACCAAAGCGCTCCTTAAAGTGCGCGACGGCATGACTGTGAATCCTGTTATTGTGAAATAGTCAGTTAACTCACCATCACTAAATACCAAGATACGATGTTTTCCAAGTTTTTTATCGACCGGCCGATATTTGCGACGGTACTGGCTATAATCATGGTGCTGGTGGGAATTGTCACCGTGAAGACTCTTCCTATCTCGCAGTATCCCGATATAACGCCACCCACGGTGATGGTGAACGCTACTTATCCCGGTGCCGATGCCGAGACGGTGGCCAAAGTCGTGGGCGAGCCTATAGAGCAGCAGGTCAATGGTGTCGAGGGCATGATGTATATGAGCTCCACTTCAAGCAACGGAAGCTACAACCTCACCGTGACATTTGAAAACGGGGTGGATCTTGACGAGGCTGCAGTGAAGGTGCAGAACCGCATTTCGCAGGCCGAGGCGACACTTCCCACCGCCGTCAAGGAGCAGGGCGTGTCGGTCAACGCCGAGTCATCCAATATCGTTCTGTTTGTCGCGCTTGAGAGCAACGATCCTGAGCGATATGATGCACTGTATCTCACCAACTACGCGCAGCTGAATATAATTGATGAAATCTCGCGCATCGACGGCGTGGGGGGAGCGCAGGCGTTTGGTGGCGGTGAATACAGCATGAGGATATGGCTTGATCCCGATAAGATGCAGGCACGCGGTCTCACTCCCGACGATGTCATGAGCATGATACGCTCCCAAAATCTTGAGGTAAGTGCTGGAAGCGTCGGTACACCTCCTGTGGGGAGCGATGTCGATTTTGAGTTTACCCTCACCGCTCAGGGGCAGCTTCAGGATCCCGAGCAATTCCGCAATATCATTCTGCGCGCCGACTCCGACGGCTCTATTCTCTACCTCAAGGATATCGCTACCGTAGAGCTGGGAAGCAACAGCTACTCCAGCATCTCGCATGTGTCGGGCAAAAGTGCCGGACTGATTGGCGTGCAGCAGCTTCCGGGAGCCAATGCGCTCGACGTGTCTAAAAAGGTACAGGCGAAGCTTTCCGAGCTTTCACAATATTTCCCCGAGGGAGTGCAGTATCATGTGATCATGGACACGACCTCGTTTGTCACAGCTTCAATCGACGAGGTGCTTGTGACATTTGTCGAGACTACGCTCATTGTGATGGTTGTCATTCTGATATTCCTGCAGAGCTGGCGCGCTGTGGTCATCCCGATGATTGCCATACCGGTTTCGCTCATCGCTACATTTGCAGTGATGAAGGTGCTCGGTTTCACGCTCAACACCCTCACGCTGTTTGGTCTCGTGCTTGCGATAGCGATAGTGGTCGACGATGCGATAGTGGTGGTGGAGGATTGTGCGCGACTTGTGCAGCAAGGAGTGCTCACGCCACGCCAGAGTGCCGAGAAAGCGATGAAAGAATTGCAGTCGCCTGTCATCGGTGAGGTGCTTGTGCTTCTGGCGGTGTTTATCCCCACGGCATTTGTCAGCGGTATTACCGGTGAGCTTTATAAGCAGTTTGCGCTCACCATTGCCACATCGGTTGCGTTCTCAGGTTTCAACGCTCTCACCTTCACTCCTGCCATGTGTGCGCTTTTCCTGCGCAAGAAAGAAAACTCCGAGCCAAAATTCTTTGTCTACCGCTGGTTCAACAAAGGCTATGGATGGACACTGAAAAGATACACCTCGGTCGTGGGCGCGCTGTTGCGTCGTCCTTATGTGGCGATAGGTATTTATGTGGCATTCTGTGCCGTGGCATTCTATGGTTTCGTCAAGTGGCCTACCAGTTATATCCCCGAAGAGGATCAGGGCTATTTCATGACCTCGATCCAGCTCCCGACAGGTGCTGCGCTCGACCGCACCGATAAGATCGTGAGTGAGATCTCGCAAAAAGTGCTTGATGTGCCGGGTGTGAAAGATGTCATCTCCATCTCCGGACAGTCAATGATGGGTGGCGGCTCGGGTGGAAACATGGGTTCGCTGTTTGTCGTGCTCAAACCGTGGAGCGAGCGCAAGACCGAAAGCGAGAGAGTCAACGGCATCATTGCCAAAGTAAACGAAATCACCTCGGCCTATCAGGAGCCGGTAGTGTTCTCGATCAATCCCCCTTCTATACCGGGATTGGGCATGACCTCAGGCTTGCAGATGGAGATTCTTGATATAAATAATCTCGGTATCGAGGCTCTTGCCGATGCGGTGGAGCAGATGCAGGCCAAGGTCAAGGAGGAGCCTAAACTGGCTCAGATCACCACGCAATTTCAGGGGTTGGTGCCGCAGTACACTGTCGAGGTTGACCGCGACAGAGCCAAGATGCTCAACCTCACTATGGAGGATATCTACAGCACTCTGTCGCAGTTTATGGGCGGAAGCTATGTCAATGACTTTGTGAAGTTTGGCCGCACTTATCAGGTCACTGTGAGTGGCGATGCCTCTTCGCGCACGACTGCCGACGATGTGCGCCGCATCAACGTGCGCAACTCATCGGGTGAGATGGTGCCCTTCTCTGCCTTTGCTACCGTGAAACCCACTATGGGACAGGCCACCGTGAGCCGTTACAATATGTATAACACCGCATCGGTTACCGGAACACCCGCCCGCAACGTGTCGAGTGCCGAGGGTATAGCCGCGATGGAGGCTCTGCTGAAAGATGCTGTCGGCAACAACTTCGCATTTGCATGGACTGGCGAGGCTTATCAGGAGACACAATCGAGTACGACTGTCTCGATGGTGCTTGTCTTTGCAGTGATAATTACCCTCCTTGTGCTTGCTGCTCAATATGAGAGCTGGACCGATCCGGTAGCGGTGATCATATCCATGCCCACCGCAATCCTCGGCACTGTGCTCGGCTGTCTGCTCATGTCGCAGTCGATATCCATCTACACGCAGATCGGTATCATCCTGCTTCTCGGACTCTCTGCGAAAAATGCGATCCTTATTATCGAATATGCCGTTGACTTCCGCAAGTCGGGAAAGACAATCAGGCAGGCTGCTCTCGATGCAGGCACAATCCGATTCCGCCCGATCATGATGACGGCGCTGGCGTTTGTGTTCGGCGTGTTGCCGATGCTGTTTGCTACGGGCGCGGGAGCTGCTTCGCGTGTGGCACTCGGTACGGCGGTCGTGTTCGGTATGGCTATCAACGCTATTTTCGGCACATTGTTTGTGCCCGGCTTCTGGGAACTGTTGCAGAAGTTTCAGGAGAAATATCTCAGTAAAGTCTTTGCGAGTGCCGATGGCAGCGGTAAAACCCCGACCACGCCACTGCCGCCATCTACCGGCGATCAGCAATCGGTCTAAGGCGTAAAATATGACGAGTAACGCCGGCAACCTTTGATGGGGTTGCCGGCGTCGTTCGTTTCACACCTTGCAGTAATTCTTTTACACTATGATAATCAATGTTTTGAAATAAAAATGAAAAAATATTGGAATTTTGAGAACCTTTGACGAAGTAGTTTTGTTTTAATATCAAACCGACAACAAAACGGTTACAAAATCAAAACAACAAACAAAACAACAATATCGGGTTAACTGCCCTCCATGCTATTAAACAACTATTTACTATGAAAAAAAGTATT
>CAYSKE010000038.1:0-14674 GCA_964431465.1 uncultured Muribaculaceae bacterium
TTCTTTTCTTTCCGAAGAGTCCTCTCATGATCGAGAATACCGTGGTGCCGATTGTGACCGTGCGCATCAGCAACGCCGGATTATTGAAGAGAAATGAGCCGAACTTTGCTGTCGGTGACTCATTCATCCCTTCAAGCCTCTGAAACAGACTCTCCTTGGCGATTTCCAGCCGCACGGCATTGACAGCGCGCTTTATGCGCAACTCATGTCCGTCATATCCCCTCCATCCTTCATTCTGCTTCATTTCCGTTGGATTTAGTGATTGATGTCGAGGTCGCGGCCGGTGTCTCGGGAGCGTCGAGCATCAGGCTCGTTACCATGCGAGTGATAGGATCATCCACAAGAGTACGCCTGAACAACACCAGAAGTGTTATGAGCAGCGCATAAATCACTGCCACTGCCACACATGCCCAGATAAGACCGATAAGCTCGCTCAGCAACAAAGCCAGAGCAACCGACAGGAAGAGCATAGCTCCGAGCCCGAGGAAAGCGCCTGCAAAGAGAATTGCCGCCGCCGCGAGCCCATGGCTGAGTTTCTCGGCAGCCGACAGCTTTACATCGGTCACATAGAGCCCGAATATATTTTTCAGGTTCTCGATAAGCGATCCGTTGTTTGTTGACATACTCATAGATGTGATGACCTTTGAAGATAAAGACCGCCCTCCGATGCCTGAGGGATCAGCTCCCTCAGGCCGGATGCGTCCGTAAAGTCTTTATCAGCTGTTTTTGATCTCAGCAGCCAATTCGGCAGCGATTTCGTCGACGTTCTCAGCACATGACTCACATGCGCCAACGCCATATTTCTTTAATGTATCCTTGATGCGGCCACGCAGATCCTCACCCTTTTCAGGAGCAAGAAGCAGGGCTATTGCTGCGCCCACAAGCGCACCGCCTACAAATGTTCCAAACTTGCACATAATTTCTAAGATATTGAAGTTCGACAATTATTTAATCTGTCTTGCAATCTCGTCGACAAGCTCATCAAGATCGCGCTCTTTAGGCATTATACCCTTCTTCTTGAGAAAATGCTTGATCTCGCGACGCATGGATTCGCCGTTTTTGGGTGCGAAAAGAAGTGCGATAGCCGCGCCGGCAACCATACCGCCAAGTGCTGCGATAATTGCAGTGGTAACTGTTTCCTGATTTTTCATGTCAATGGTGTCTTTTAAGTTTATTTTGTTAATAAAACACCCCGCCATGCCAAAAAGTTTACCGCCACTGTATCTTATAGTTCATAATCCCGTGGTCAACGGTTTGAGATTAAGAGCCGATGCCTCGACCACGACAGCCTCGCCGCGGGCATCTGCTTCATTCCACGAGATTTCTACCGTGCGGCTTTCACCCGGCATCAGGTGGAAATAATTGTCGGAATAATCCACCGGGAGTATCTGCACGTCGTCGGCTCCCTTGAGATTCAGCCGCACAAGCGGCACAACCGACGATCCTATATTTTTCAGGATCAGCTCGCGTGAGGTCGGTCCGGTTTCTATCGCGGCAATCTCGACCTCGGCTGCCGGCAGATTGAGGAGTGCCTTCAGACCGCCTGAGGGAGTGCCCCAACCATAGGTGTTCTCACTCACTGTGGTATCGCCATCTTTCAACGTCAGCCGCAGGAAGAGCGGAGCCGACATATCGGCAGGAGGATTTATGGTGAATACATCCTCGGTCGTGTCGGGATGCGAAGCCACCGTAGCCGATCGGCTGTCGACAACCTTTCCGTTTATATCAAGTACCGAGACCTCCACAGCAAGATTATCACGGCTACCCGAAGCGATATTCACGACCTGCACATAACCGGTAACGGGATTCCACTGCACATGAAGCGGCTCACAAGCCTTCTTGCTGCCAAAGAATGCTGCTGTCGGTTCAAAATAATAGTCATAAGTATCCCATGTGAGACTTGGCCAGCACGAGTGGCTCATCCATATCACAAGCCCCATGCGCTCAGTCTGCGACGACTCAAACATTGCACGGTATGCGTCGTAGTTCTCCCACTGGGCGAGCTTGCCGAACTCCGCCCCATTGTCGGGCATACCCAGCTTGCTGTCGAGGATGCGGTTGAACGATGCACCGCGTTGCGCACCCTTCTGCGTATAATCGTGCTGTCCCCACATGTTGTCCTGTGGCCAAGGAATATCCTTTCCGAATGTGCGCTCGAGTCCCTCAGGCGTCATCACGTTGGGCAGCCCGCGTTCACTGTGGAATTTTCCTGTCTGTATCTTGAAGTAGACAGAGTCAGGTTCGGCACCATAGGGGCCGTGACCCGTCAGGCCGTAATCGGCTGAATTGGGTATATACAGTATCCCGGGATTCCACTCAGCCACGATAGCCTTCAGGGCAGAGTTGAGTGTAGGAGTCGGATCACCCTCATTGCGTCCGCAATAAAATGCGATAGATGGATGCCTACGGATGCGCTTCACATAATCCTCGGCATTATTGATGAACATCGCCTCATCGCCGGGATTAGGACCATCCACAGGGTTGGCAAGCCAGAAATCCTGCATGACCATCACGCCGTGACGGTCGCACGCCTCATAAAACTCTTCATCACCGGTCTGTCCGACCCAGTTGCGGATCATATTGAAGTTCATGTCCTTGTGATACTTCACCGCGATATCATATTCTCGTCCGCGATAGTTGAGATTATGTTCACTGAATCCCCAGTTACCGCCAAGAGGGATGAAGCGTTTTCCGTTGACATAAAGCATCAGCCGCGTCATCGGATCGGCATAAGTCATTTCCCTTATGCCAGCCTTGTAGCTGATCGCATCTGTCACCGCTCCATCGGCGATAAACTCATATCCCGCTTCATAAAGGTAAGGCTCACCGTAACCGACAGGCCACCATAGATTCATTTTTTGATCCTTCAGTGCTGCAAACTCATCAGGAGTGAAACATATCTCAGTCTCTTCGCCTGCGCCAAGAGTGATTTCACGGCTGAACTCTATATTCCCGATCCAACCGTGCAGCGTGCCGGTCACATCCGTCTTTGCGTGATTTGCTGCAATGATACACGGCGTCATTGACGCAAGCGTGTCGGCAGAGCCTAACGACAATGTGGTTGTCACAACAGGGTCAAGAAGCGTCACACCAGCGGCAGTTGTGAGATAGACATCGTTCCAGATGCCTATGTCGCGCCCGCGCACGGTCGAGATCCAGTCCCAGCCTATAGTGGCATGGAAAGTGGGATTATCAAGACCGAGCATACCGCCGTTGAAATCGGTCGTATCAATGTTTTTCTCCTTCACGGCACCGGGATGCGCCACCTTCTCTATCTCCACGGCAAGCACATTGATTCCTTTTTTCAGCTGATCGGTCACATCCACTTTAGAGCGGACAAAAGCCCCTTCAATCCGGTCGATATGCTTTCCGTTGAGATAGACATTGGCTTTCCAGTTTATTCCGTCGAAATTGAGGAATACAAGTTCACCTTCGGCCGGATTGTAGTCAAATTCGGTTCTATACCAGAAGTTACTGTTGAAAAACGACTCCGATATACAAAAAAGATTATCTGAGAAATTGGGATCGGGCACCGCGCCGATATTCATGTAGCTCGACAGGACTGTGGAAGGCACTGTCGCCACAATCCACGCCGAGTCATCGAAGTCAGGTGAAGAAATCCGCTCACCGCTCCCGCTCACTTCCGAAGCTCTGGCAAGACGCCATGCCCCGCCGTTAAGCGAATATCCTTTTTTGCCGTTGTGCTCAGCTTCCCCCGCAATCTTATGCGGGACAGGAGTCACTCCCCCGCGCCCCATCACCTGCATTTCACTTAGCACATAGCGTCCGCTTTCCCCCGGCTCTTTCATCATTACCCTCACATAGCGGGCTTTGCCACCGGCGTTGATGGTGTCGCTCGACGATGTCGACTCCGGCAGCGGCGCAATCATTGTCCACGTGGCGTTGTCATCGGAAAATTCGATGCTTCCCGACTTTGGTTTCTCAACCCAGTCAAGTATGACTTGCGAGATATCGGCACGGTTGCCGAGATCCACGCTTACCCACTGCTCTCCCCCGCCGTCGCTCATCCATGCGCTTCCGAAGTCCGACGAAGGCAAAATATCACGGTCAGCCTTGCCGTCACGCTTCATCACGACCTCATGGATCTCCCAGCTCTCCACTCCCGGCGCATCAAAAAAGAGGCGCAGATCGGCAGTTGTGCCGAAATCGACCGGCACACTCACCGTGAACCCTTCACCTATTGCCGTTGCACCTGACTGCTTGTTGGGATCAAGCTCCTGACGCCTTTGCGCCGCACGCTTTCCCCAGCCGCCGCCGGCTGTACGTCCCGACGTTTTCCATCCCTCATCACCGGGCACCTGCACCTCTATGGCATATCTGCCCGAGGATGCAGGGCCGTGATAAGCGACTCCGGTGATCTCTATGGTATCGGCTCCGACCTCTTTTGCATTCCAGTGGTACTCAATCCACGACTTGTCGCCTTTCAGCCAGTTGAAGCTGTAGGGACCGCCGTCGATAGTCCACTCCCGCTCGCGTGCGGTCAGTGACCCGTCGGGAGTGACCACGGTGAGATAAGGAGGCACCCGGTCGGTAACGATTCCATCGGTGACAAGCTGCGATGTCATGTTGAAATCATAGGCCGACGACTGTGCCGTGCGGCGGTTGAGCGCGATGTTGCGGAATGTGTCGTCTACTTTAAGATCCGGCGCAAAAGATTCTGCCGGATCACCGGGATATACACCGATACCGCGCGTCTGACCGCTGTATGCTCCCGCCGTGCATGCCGCAACGACAGGCAGCACCGCTGCTGCGAGAAGTGTGGAAGCCTTAACCATAAGAAACTATCACATGAAAATCTGTCAGGCAGAGCCTGACCTTATGTATTTACTTGCGGAAATAGCGGTAGGTACCCACCTTGAGCTCATAGCAGGCAGGATCGTCGGCGATGACGATTGCATCGGGATGAAGCTGAACGGCTGTCACAGGCCACATCTGGCTCACGCCACCCTCGACGCACTGCTGCAGAGCGCGTGCCTTGCCGTGACCGTTGACAAGCACCATCACGGTGCGGGCATCCATCACAGTGCCGACACCCACAGTGACAGCTTTTTTCGGAACAAGGTTGAGATCACCGCCGAAGAAACGGGCATTGGCGATGATAGTGTCCTGAGTAAGCTCCACACAACGTGTGCGCGAGCGCAGCGACGATCCCGGCTCATTGAATGCCAGATGGCCGTCGACACCCACACCGCCTACAAAAAGATCGATACCGCCGGCATCCTTGATTGCCTGCTCATAAGCGGCACACTCTGCCACAGGATCGGGGGCATTTCCGTTGAGGATATGCACATTTGCCTTGTTGATGTCGATGTGGTCAAAGAAGTTGGTGTGCATGAATGAATGGTAGCTTTCGGGGTGCTCCTCGGGCAGACCGCAATATTCATCCATGTTGAAGGTGATGACGTCCTTGAAGCTCACCTTGCCCTCGCGGTTCATCTCGATAAGGGCGGCGTACATGCCAAGAGGGGTGCTTCCGGTGGGGAGTCCGAGCACAAATTTGGGATGACCCTCCGAGGGGACAAAAGCGTTGATTGCATCAGCGACGGTCTGAGCCGCACGAGCCGAAAGTTCCTTGTAGTTTTCAGTAATAATCAGGTTCATGACTTATATAAAGTTTATGTTTAATTAATTTCAAAATGTCGCAGCGACGGGTTGTAGCGCAATACGTCGCAGGCAAACAGCCGGTCAAGACTGCCACGCTCTCCCACCGTCGCTACATCGCCCGTCTCCAGATTGCCGTCGCGGTCGAGCAGCCACACATAGTCGGTCATGGCAAGTGCTATATCAAGATCGTGAGTCGACAGAAACACCGTCTTCCCGTCATCGGTAGCAAGCCTGCGCAGGAGTTTCATCAGCTCCACCTTTCCCGGGAAATCAAGAAAGGCGGTAGGCTCGTCAAGCATGATGACGTGGGTCTGCTGCGCAAGAGTTTTGGCGATCATCACTTTCTGCATCTCGCCGTCCGACAGCGACGACACGAGCCGTCCGCGCAGATTGTCGGCACCCACCTGAGTGATTGCCTCGTCGACGATGCGTCGGTCATCAGCCGTCAGCCGCCCCCAGTAGTTTGTATAAGGGGTGCGTCCGAGCCCCACAAGCTCCTCTGTTCTCATGGCACTTGTGCTCCCGCGTCCGGTGAGCACGATGCCGATCAGCTGCGATAGATTGTGAGCCGGTATTTTATCGACCGCAATGCCGTCGATGCGCACGCTTCCCGAAATCGGCGGCTGAAGATTGGCCATCGTGCGCAGCAAGGTCGATTTCCCGGCACCGTTAGGGCCAAGCAGACATGTCACTGCACCCGGCGGCACGGTTTCTGTGAGATCTTTAGCCACGATGCGCACCCCCTCGCGCGTCCGGTAGCCTGTGGTCAGGCCTTCGAGCGCGATGCTGTGTACCGGTGTCGTTATCTCAGATTCTCCCTTCATCACGATAGGAATAGTAGCCGTTCTGCCCGATTATCACATGATCGAGCACCGCTATGTCCAGCAGACGACCGGCTTCGGTTATTTTCTTTGTCAGCGCATCATCCTGCGTGCTCGGACGCAATGATCCCGACGGATGGTTATGACACAATATCAGCCCCGTCGCCATGCGGTCAAGCGCATTTTTAAGCAATATCCTCACATCGACAACCGTGGCGACAAGACCACCCTGCGAGACACGTTCCGCCGAGATTATCCGGTGTGAGTGGTTGAGATAGAGCACCCAGAATTCTTCGTGACCCAGACGCTCCAGTTTCTGACGCATATAGCTGTTGACCACGCTACTCGACGACATGGCAGGCTGCGCTTCCGACTCATTGAGGGCATGCACACACCGCGAGCCTAACTCTATCGCCGCCATAAGCGAGATAGCTTTGGCCGGCCCTACTCCCTGATACTTCGTGGTGAGTTCATGAGTCGTCATGCGACACAAGCGGGCAAGGTTGTTGCCGTTGTCATGCAGTATCTCTCTGCTAAGTGCCAGCACCGACTTCCCGGGCATACCGCTTCCGAGTATGATCGCGAGCAACTCGGTATCGGTAAGCACTCCGATACCCTTCTCGAGAGCTTTTTCTCTCGGACGATCGGAGTCGGCCAGATCGGTCACCCGCACGTATGTCGAATTCTGATCCATGAAACGCGGTAATATCCCTGCAAAATAAGTTTTGTGATGCCCTTAAATTGATTTTATCCACAAAAATAAAAAAATTCCATTTAGATTTTCTATTTTTGACATCAAATCAACGTCACAACCTGCGAGGAACACCGCGAGAAACGACGCCCGAAGGCTCCTCCCATAAATCAATAAACCTGAATGAGCTCTACAACAGAGGAGTATGGACTGATCGGATATCCGCTCACACATTCCTTTTCACAGCGCTATTTCAACGAGAAGTTTAATTCCGAGAATATAGACGCTGTATATCTAAACTTCCAGCTTTCCGATATCGGCGAACTCATGGAGATGCTGGCCGAACACCCCCGTCTGCAGGGATTCAACGTCACTCTCCCCTACAAGGAGCAGGTTATCCCCTATCTCGATGCCATTGACCCGAAAGCCAAAGAGATCGGAGCCGTGAATGTGGTGAGGGTGAAGCATCTGCCCGGCGGCGACATAATGCTAAAAGGATTCAACAGCGACTACATAGGCTTCCGCGACTCGCTCGTTCCGCTTTTGTCCGACGGATCACATGCTGCCCTCGTGCTCGGCACAGGCGGAGCATCCAAAGCGGTGAAAGTGGCTCTGGAGTCAATCGGTGTGAAGGTGTCGATGGTGTCGCGCACCATGAAACCCGGCGTAGCCTACACCTATGAGCAGCTCACGCAGGAGGTCATGGATAGCCACGACATAATCGTGAACACTACCCCGCTCGGCATGTATCCGCACACCGAAGAGTGTCCGCCCATCCCCTACGACTACATCACACCCCGCCACATACTCTACGACCTCATCTACAATCCCGATGTAACCACATTTATGAAACTGGGAGCCGAGCGTGGCGCAACAACTAAAAACGGGCTTGAGATGCTCTTGCTTCAGGCTTTTGAATCATGGAGAATATGGAAAAGCAACTGACCACAAAAAACTCAGGCATAGCGCAGGCTGCTAAGTATGTCTATGCCGCGATAGCCATTCTTATCTGCATCCCCTTCGACCTCTTCGGTCTGCCGCAGATCTTTTCACCGGCGATAGCACTCTTCACCGGCCTTGTTTTCGCCCTGATTTTCCCTATGCCATGCCCGAAATTCAACAAAAAGGCATCAAAATATCTGCTTCAGGCATCGGTTGTTGGACTCGGTTTCGGCATGAACGTCAATGAATCGCTCAAGTCGGGAGCCGAGGGCATGATGTTCACCATCATCTCGGTATTTGCCGTGATGGCTTTCGGTATCCTCATCGGCTACTGGATGCACATCAACCGCAAGACCGCCTACCTGATCTCATCGGGCACCGCAATATGCGGCGGAAGTGCCATTGCCGCTGTCGGGCCTGTCGTGAAAGCCTCTGACCATGAGATGGCTGTATCGCTCGGCGTTATCTTCATGCTCAATGCGATCGCCCTGTTTATCTTCCCGCCGATGGGACATTTCTTCGGCATGAGTCAGGAGCAGTTCGGCACATGGGCAGCGATTGCCATACACGACACTTCCTCGGTCGTAGGTGCCGGAGCGGCCTATGGGCAGGAAGCACTTAAGATTGCAACCCTTGTCAAGCTTACCCGTGCGCTGTGGATCATTCCCCTCGCGCTCATCACCATGCTCCTTTTCCGCGACAAGACAGCCAAGATCTCAATTCCTTGGTTCATATTCATGTTTATCGGCGCAATGCTCATCAACACCTACGTCGGGCTGCCGCAGTGGCTCACGTCGACGCTCGTCTACATTGCCCACAAGGGTCTTGTCCTCACCCTGTTCTTTATCGGTGCAGGCCTCTCGTTAGCGGCAATCAAGAAAGTCGGAGTTAAACCGCTCGTGCTTGCCGTGGCTCTCTGGATCATAATTGGTGTCTCGAGTTTCTTTGTCGTGATGGCGACTCTGTAGCCTGCGGCTCAACATAACCACATAGGAATGCCCCCGGCCCGATTCCGCCAGAGTGTCCCGCTGCTTCTCCCGCTCGCGGCACTTGCGGCTGGCATTGTCGCCGGGACATTTGTATCGTTACCTGTAGCAATCACCTTTCCGGCGACCGCGGCGGTTGCTTTAGCGTTAATGCGTAAACGCTACGCATCCCTGCTTACCACCATAACGACGGCGGGAGTGCTGTTGGCATATTTTACTCTGCCGCCCAAACTTCCGGCACAACTTGAGGAAACCGAGGCCACATTCTCAGGTATCATAATTGAGCACGCCGACAAAGACCGCACCGTAGCCACAATCATCCAAGTCGACTCCGTAGCCGATAAAGCCGGGACAATGTCACCGGTGGGAAGCTTTCGTGCAGGAGTCTATTTCTTCGACTCATTTTTGTGGCTGTCACCGGGAAAGAGAGTGCGATTCACATGCCGGCTTTCATCTCCCGCCTATGATCCTCAGCTCCCCGATGATCCCGACTTGTCGGCATATTACCGCTATAAGGGTATATCGGCAACCGGCGTAGTGTTTTCAGGAGATGTCAGTGCCGCCGTCGGGGATTCACGCTGGCACACCACTCTACACTCTATAAGGCAACGCATTTCCGATCACCTTTACAATAGCGGACTCTCGACAGAGTGTGCAGCCTTTCTCGACGCGCTTTTGCTCGGCGACGACACGCATCTCGACCCTGAATTTCGCAAAGGCTTAACCCTCGCCGGACTATCCCACATCATTGCTCTGAGCGGAACCCATGTCGCGATAATCGCGCTGCTTATTGCCGTTTTACTGTTACCGTTATATCTGCTCGGCTATCGCAAAGCCGCATTGATTCTTTCAATTACCGCGCTGGGGCTCTACGCGCTGCTCACCGGGCTGTCGGCATCGGTTGTCCGCTCGGTCATCATGGCGTCGGCAGTGATGATCGCCGTGCTATCCGACCGCGCCGTCAACTCACTCAACGCCCTATGCTTTGCCGCGATAGCCATTCTCTGCTTCCGCCCTCACGACCTCTTCTCTCCCGGCATGCAGATGAGTTTCATGGCCGTCGCATCTATCCTGCTGCTTGCCAATGCGCTTAACCCCGTGTATCAGCGTCGCAGATTGCTTTACACTTCGGCCGGGGTCATCACCACGATAATAGCTGCCGTGGCAGGAACGTGGATAATCGCCTGCCACTACTTCCACTATACATCGTTGTGGTTTCTCCCCGTCAATCTTCCCATGATTGTCCTTCTCCCGGTTGAAATCACCGGAGGCGCACTTCTCGTCATTTCAGGTGCATTTGGAATAAGCATTCCCTGTCTCCCGGCGATAATCGAAAAAGTCTACCGGCTGATCGCATGGATAGGCGATACCGTCGCCACTGCTCCCGTCACCGGCATGAGCGACATATATCTGAATCCGTGGTGCATTCCGGTCTACTTCATCGGACTTTATGCTATGGCGGAAGCATTGAGAGAGCGCGCGTGGCATCTCTGCGCTCTCGCAGCCGGGCTGTTCATAGCCACATGGGGTGTAGCTGTGCTTCCTTATGGCTCCGACACCACCGCGCCGCGACTTTACATCACCCACGACAATGCGTGGACCGATGTAGTCCTGCACAACGCCGACGACATGCTGATCGCTACCTCGGCATGGCGTGAATCACCCGCAGAAACTGCCGAACGCTTCACCTCGTCACACGTCGATTTCATCTCACGCAGGCACATCCACTGCCCCGCGGTCTCCTCCCACACCGATCCGCATCATCGTCGCCAAAGGCAGCTGCTGAAAACCGGCGGCACGACACTCGCAATCGCCGGCACGCCAACCGACACATCCATGTTTGCCCCGCTCACGCGCACCCGCTACACGCTTGTCACCCGCAACAGCCAGTACATGCACGCCGACCAGCTCCAACGCCACTACTCTCCCGACACTGTGATACTTACCCGTGAGATCTACCCCTCACACCACGATCGTCTGGCAGCGGAGCTTGACTCTATCTCGCAGCCTTTCATATCACTGCGCGACCACAAAGGAGTGTTTTCAAGAGACCTAAAGTGGCTCGAGTGAAAGCACCGACGACAAGATGTCAACCGCCTCCTCCACACGCCCCACATTGGCGATGGCAAAGCTGCGCTTGCCATTTTTCTCCCTGATTTTCACGCGACGGGAATTATCCTGCAGATAGTGGATAAGACGCCCGAACATAGGCGACTGGTAATAGGCCTTATTGCTCTCGTCGACAAAATAGATGAACATTGTGCCCTGCTTCAGCACCACTTTTTCAATGCCGAGCGTGCGCGCGATGCGGCGCAGACGCGGTATGCGTATCAGCTCGGCCGCCACATCGGGTATATGCCCGAAACGATCCTCCAGACGTGACTTGAACGCCAACAGGTCAGTCTCTTTTTCTATATTGTCAAGTTCCTGATAAAGAGATATGCGCTCGCTCTCCTGAGGCACGTAGTCAAACGGGAAAAGCAACTCCATATCACTCTCGATCACGCAGTCGGTCACAAACTCATCGGGGTTCACTTCCGATTTATCGGGCAACACGTCGGCAAACTCCTGTGTGCGCAGTTCCGTAACCGCTTCTTTCAGAATCTTCTGATAAGTCTCATAACCAAGATCGGCAATAAAACCGCTCTGCTCCGCTCCAAGCAGATTTCCGGCACCGCGTATGTCGAGATCCTGCATGGCTATGTGGATGCCCGAACCGAGGTCGCTGAAACTCTCGATGGCCTGAAGGCGGCGGCGCGCGATTGGCGGAATAGGGCGGCCGGGCGGAACGGTCAGATAGCAGAACGCCTTTCGTGACGAGCGTCCCACACGTCCGCGGAGCTGATGCAGTTCCGACAGGCCGAAATTCTGCGCATTGTTTATGATGATAGTGTTGACGTTGGGCATGTCTATGCCGCTCTCGACGATGGTGGTCGACAGCAGCACATCGTAATCATGATTGGCAAACGCCAAAATAGCCTCCTCCAATTTTTCGGGGGGCATTTGCCCGTGCGCCACAAGAGTGCGTGCGCCCGGCACCAGACGGTTCACCATGTTCTGAAGATCATAGAGTCCCTCGATGCGGTTGCTGATGAAAAACACCTGCCCGTTGCGCGACAGCTCAAATCCCACCGCCTCAGCCACAAGCTCATCGGTAAGCGTCGAAACCGACGTGAGTATAGGATAACGGTTAGGTGGGGGCGTTGTGATCGCCGAAAGGTCACGCGCCCCCATGAGCGAGAACTGGAGAGTGCGTGGTATGGGTGTGGCACTCATGGTAAGCGTGTCCACATTCACCTTCAACTGTTTCAGCTTCTCCTTCACCGCCACGCCAAACTTCTGCTCCTCATCGACCACAAGCAGCCCGAGGTCTTTGAACTTCACACTTTTACCTATCAGCTTGTGCGTGCCCACGATAATGTCTATTTTGCCATCGGCAAGATCGGCAAGTATCTGCTTCACCTGTTTGGCCGTGCGTGCGCGCGATAGATAGTCAACCCTGACAGGAAGATCCTTCAGGCGCTCCGAGAAAGTGCGGAAATGCTGATAGGCAAGCACCGTCGTCGGCACGAGCACTGCCGTCTGCTTCCCGTCGGTTGCTGCCTTGAAAGCAGCCCTTATCGCTATTTCGGTCTTGCCGAAACCCACGTCACCGCAGATAAGGCGATCCATCGGGCGCGGGCTTTCCATGTCGCGCTTCACATCGGCCGTAGCGGTAATCTGGTCAGGAGTGTCCTCGTAGATAAACGACGCTTCGAGCTCATGTTGCAAATAGCTGTCTGGCGAGAACGCAAATCCTTTCTCATCGCGCCGCGCCGCATAGAGCTTGATCAGGTCACGCGCAATATCCTTGAGTTTCGATTTTGTCTTCTCCTTTACCTTGTTCCATGCCCCCGATCCGAGCTTGTTCACCTTGGGAGGCACACCCTCTTTACCGCGGTATTTCGCCAGTTTGTGAAGCGAGTGGATCGACACGAAAATCACGTCATTGTTCTGATATTGGAGCTTGATCATCTCCTGCGTCCGCCCGTTGACATTTGTGCGCAACAGCCCACCGAACACTCCCACACCATGATCTATATGCACTATAAAATCACCCGGCTCAATCGACTGGAGCTCCTTTATCGAGAGAGCGAGCTTCCCCGAGCGCACCCGGTCGCTCTTGAGCATGTATTTGTGGAAACGGTCAAATATCTGGTGATCGGTGAAAAAACATCGCTTCCCCTGCGCGTCGACAAACCCCTCATGAAGCGTGGCATCAACGCCTGTAAATGTGATCTTGTCGCCACGGTCGGCAAATATGTCACGCAGACGCGTTATTTGTGCCGGACTGTCAGAAAGAATATAGATTGTGTAGCCGTCGGACTCAAACTGCCCGAAAGCCCCCGAAATCATGTCGAAATTCTTGTGATATACCCCCTGCGGAGTGCAGCCGAAATCCACCGTTGCTGTCGTCTCGGCTGCATACGGCGGAGTCTGTCCTGCCGTCAGCGTCAGTTGCGGAAACGATGCCAATGCCGAGCATAGCGCCTCACCGTCGGCAAGCCTGCGGGTAGCCTCCACATCAGCCTCACCCGAGATAACGGCATTATCACTCATCTTGGAAGCACACACCTCCCTGACGCGTGATTCTACAAACGTCATGTCGTTTGACACAAGCAGTGTCCCCCCCTCCATGAAGTCAGTCAGCGGGATGCCGCCGGCGTTATTCTCTACACTGGCAATGACATCGGCACTCTCGATTTTCGACTCCGAGAGCTGCGTCTCCACATTAAACGTTCGCATCGACTCGATCTCATCACCAAATAGGTCAATGCGGTAAGGAATCTCACTGCCGTAACTGAAAATATCGATTATCGAGCCGCGCACCGAAAACTGCCCCGGTTCATACACATAGTCGACCTGCACAAAGCCATTCTCACGCAGCCATTTCTCGGTCAGCGTCAGGTCGAGAGGTTTCTTCTTGTCGATGTGTAGCGTCGATTCATTGAGCTTAACAGGAGGCACCACGAGCTCCGACATAGCCTCCGGCGTGGTGATTACGATTTTTAGCTTGCCGTCGCGGGCATTCCATCGTGCCAGGGCATCCGTCCGCAATATCACCGAAGGAGCATCAATCTGCCCGTAGCGTATGTCGCGCTTGTAGGCCGACGGCAACATCGCCACCGCCTCCTCGCCAAGCACACGCGTGATATCGTGGTAGAAATATCCCGCCGCATCGCCCGAATCGGCGATCAGCACCACGGGCAACTTACCGTAGATGTCGGCAACTGCGGCCGCTACAAGCGACTGCGCCGATCCGGCAAGCGAGGTGAAACACCCCCTTGCGAGTTTTCCATTCTTTGTGTCAAGAGCCTTTGCGATCGCCTGTCGCCGCGGTTTGCCCACAAACAACTCATACACATTTTTCAACGTCAATGCACTGTCGCTATGCCCTTTCATATCATCAGAAACAGGTAAAAATAAAAAAGGGTAAGCTGACTACATCGCACCGCTACGACTCGGTACCGTTGCTCCGGTCAAGGCCTGGCGGAGTTCCCGAGGAGCTGGTCGTGTAGGACTTACCCGGCGCAAAATTACAACATTTACTCTAATTGCAACCCCACCTC
>CAYSKE010000039.1:0-14339 GCA_964431465.1 uncultured Muribaculaceae bacterium
GAGCGCTATGAGCGAAGACGTGGGAGAGGATGATATAAAAAGTTTGGGCGACGCTCGCGCGCCGCCCAAAAGTATGTAGAGAATTGATATGATATATCAGTCGAGCACAAATTTCTCGTAGTTCATACCGAATGAACCGGCTGAAACGTAGTAGCATACTGCGAAGTAGAAAGTGTTGCCATCGCGATAACTTACCAGATCGGGCTTCTTTGATGTATAATCGCTTACTTCACAGACGTTCACTTTGCCGTAGGTGCTGTTAGTTGTACCGGTGAAGGCATCCTGCACGGTGTAGGTGCCGTTGTCATTCTGGCTGAAAATGAAGTCTACGCCACCGCCCCAAGGTGAGATCTTGAAGCGTTTGCCATCAACATGCTTGTAGAATTTGCGGTTAGCGCTTGCGCCGCTGTAATAGATGGAGTAGGTGTAGGTGCCTGTACCGATCTGCTTCCACCCTGTCACCATTGCGTTGATGGTAACAGATGAGGTGCCATAGGGGGTTGCATCGTTCTCGGCAATCGTGAGCTGTATTGCCTGATTCACGTCGAGCTGAATTTTTGACGCGTCATAACCGATCGTAATGTTGGCAACCTCAGCTCCTGCAGCGAAACTAACTGTGGCCGGAATGTCGAATCCGGTGAGTGTCGATGCATCGTTGGCGGCGGTTGCGGTCAGGGCAACAGTTGCGGCTGCGGATGTGTCGATGCGGCGTACAGGAATGATAAATGATGTCTCTTCAGCGTCCAGTGTGTAGGTCGTCGAAAGGGTATTGGGGAAGTAGACTTCCTGGCCGTCGGGGAGGGGAGCCCACTCGTAGTCGTCGCTGTCGGAGCAGGCTGTGAAACCTGCTGCGACAACTCCGAGTGCCATGTATAGGAAATATCTGTTGATTTTCATTGTTTAATCTGCTTGTAAGGGTGGATTACCATACATAGAGTTCGGGAGAGTTTCCGACGGGTGCGATGGGAGTGGGATTGTTACCGCCAAGTTCAAAGTTGTACTGTGACTCGGTGTTAACGATGCACCAGTTCATCCAGTCGGGTGTCTGCTCCATGTTCCAGCGATAGCCGTCGACGTGGTTGGTGCCGGCGTAGTTGCGGATGATGCCTTTCTGGAGGCGCTTGATGTCGAATGTTGCGAAGCCTTCACCCCAGAGCTCTACGCGACGCTGCCACCACACTTCGTTGCGGAATGCTGATGTGGTCGTGTTGTAGTAAGCCTCGTTGTGGGTGCCGTAGACGAAGTCGGGGTCACGGAATTTAGCGAACTCGGTGAGGAGGTTGATACCGTTGCCTTCGTTCTGCATACCTGCTGCCTCGATCTCGATGAGCTTCATCTCCTCGACGCGCATGAGGGGAACAGAAACGCAGAAGCCGATGTACTGGTTGTCGTGGCCGGCAGAACCTCCGGCAGCACGGAATTTGAGCGAAAGGCCACCCACCTGACCGTAGTAACCGTCGTAGCCAGTCTGCCATACCCAGTCGGGGTAGTCGGAATAGGCCTTGAGAGCTTCAATCTGCTCTGCGTCGCTGCCGAGTGCATCGATGGCGAAGTCAACGAAGACTCCCTTGCGGATATCGGATGCGGGGATGGTCTCGTAGAGGTGACGGTCGATTACGTTTTGCTGGCCGTAGTTGGAGGCGTAGCCGCAACCCGACACGGTGGGGTTGATCTCAAGGATCATCTGTGAGCCCCAGTTGGAGTCGGCATCGTTGATGATGATGTTGTTGTCGGTTGAGATGAACTTTGTGGCATACATCCATGCGCTGTTGGGGGTGTTGAAGCCGTTGTCGCGCGAGGTGTATTCGGCGTTGCTCATCATGGTGTAGCCTTCCTGAGCGAGTTTTGCATATTTCTCGGCGTTAGCCCAGTCCTCCATGAGGAGGTAGGCGCGTGCCTTGAGACCGTAGACAACGCTCTTGTCCAGTGCATAAACGTCGGCGCGCTTGAAATCGCTGAGCAGACTTTCGGCCTGATCGAGGTCGGAGAGGATGAACGGCATCATTTTTTCCCACGGAGCGCGGGGGTTGTAGGCGAGGTCGTCGAGGGTGGTCGACTCGGTGACGATGGGTACTGTGATGCTCTGCTTGTCGACGGCGTAGGGCTTTTTGGCAAACATCTGCGACATGTCGAGATACATCCATGCGCGTGTAGCGTAGGCCTGACCTGCACCGTAAGCAAATGCTCCTTCGGGATTCTCGCCCGAGAGGGAGATTACTTCGTTGGCACCTTTGATCCACTTGTAGTAGTAGGTCCAAGGTATCTGGCAGTTGAGGTAGCCGGGACCGAGTGCTGAACCGCACTGATACCATGTGCCGTACCATGATCCGGAGTAGGCAGGAACGACATCCTGACCAGCTACATCGCGCAGCAGGAAAAGCGATGTGATACCGTAGTCGTAGGGATAATTGTTGTCGTTACCGAACACGAAGCTGCCCGAAAGGGTGCTGTAGAGTGCATCGACAAAGTTGTTGTAGGAGTTGGGTGCGTTCACGACCTGATCTTTGTCGGCATAGCTGGTCTCAGGGTGAAACTCCTGTATGCAACCCGACAGCATGGGGAGAGTGAGTGCTGCGAGGGCTGAGATGTATATATTTTTTTTCATTTTGAGATTCAAGAGATTGCTTTAGAACGAAACCTGAATACCGCCTGAGATTGTGCGTGCGGGAGAGTAAACCGACATCGAGGAGTTTCCAGTATAGGAGTAGCGGGGATCAAGACCGCGGCGGGCACTGATGAATCCGAGGTTCTCGCCTGCGGCATAGATGCGCACCTTGGAGAAGGGGCGGATGATCTTCTTGGGAAGAGTATAGCCGACGGTGAATGACTGGAAGTTGATGTAGCTTGCGTTGGTGAGGAAGCGGTCAGACGAAGCGGTTGTGTACTTGTCGCCATACTGCCAGCGGGGATATTCCTGAGTGGGGTTCTCGGGAGTCCATGACTTGATCCAGTCCTTGTGGTAGTTGCTACCTGCGCTCGATGCATTCTCGCCCGGGTTCATCAGGCCTGCATAGCGCGAGTCATAGACCTTGCCGCCGAGCTGATAGTCGAATGTGAGCGAGAGGTCAAACGCTTTCCAGCTGAGGTTGGTTCCAAAACCACCGTAGGCCTTCGGGAGAACTGAACCAACTGTGTAACGGTTGGCGAGACCAATGTTGGTGGTTGTCTCTACTCTATTCGGACAGGGGGAGGAGATGTTGGGAGAGTCAGGAATGGGCTTGCCTTCTTCGTCTTTTTCAAGGAATGCGGGATCGCGCCAGTAGAGAGCCTCACCCTGGTCATTGGTGCCGGCATAAGCGTAGCACATGTAGTTGTAGAGGGGCTGTCCTTCTTCATACCAGATGGGAGAGTCAAAGAAGCCGCCGTATTTAGCAGTCTTTGATCTCGGAAGTTTCAGGATCTTCGTGGCGTTGTGAGTGATGTTGAAGTTGAAATCCCAGTTGAAGTCGCGGCTGCGGATGATGTTGGCGTTGATTGCGATCTCGATACCTGAGTTGCGAATATCGCCGAGGTTGCCGTAGTAGCCGCGCGAGCCTGCCGATTCGGGGATTGAGAGCCAGAAGAGGAGGTCGGTGGTCTTCTTGGTGTAGAGGTCGACGCTACCGCTGAGGCGGTTGTTGAAGAAACCAAACTCCACGCCGCCGTTGATGTTGGTTGTGGTCTCCCAAGTGATGTCGGAGTTACCGATCTGGCGGAAGGTTGATGACATGGATGTGTCGCTTGACTTCACGAGGTTGTAGGTGTCGACGTAGGCGAAGTCGCCGATATTGTCGTTACCCTGCTGACCGATCGAGAATTTGAGCTTGAGGAGATTGATTTCCTTCACGTCCTGAAGGAAGTCCTTGTTGATGATCCACGATGCACCGAGGCTCCAGAAGTTACCCCAGCGGTTCTCCTTGGCGAAGCGTGATGAGGCGTCGCGGCGGTAGGATGCCGAAGCGTAGTATTTCTCCTGATAGTTGTACTGTGCGCTGCCGAAGTAACCCTCAACGTTGTAGTTGGTTGAATAGGATGCCGAAGTCACCTTGTTGGCGAACGCGTTGATCTCGGTGATGTCGGGTGAGTAGCCACCGTTGGCGGTTGCAGAGAGGAACTTGGTGTTGGTGCGGTAGTATTCGTGACCTGCGAGCACGTTCACGTAGTGGTCGCCGAAGGTCTTGAGGAACGTGAGGGTCTGCACGTTGTTGGTGCGGGTCGAGGTCTGCTGATACTTGTAGAGCTCACCGTTGACACCCACTTTCGGGCCGTAGAAGGCGTTTTCGTAGTCGGAATAGGTTGTCTGGCCGAGCACGGCTGTGCTGGTGATATTACCCTTGAGGTAGTCGGTGAAAGTGAGGTCGGCGGTAAATGTGCCGTTGAACTGGTTGCCCCAAGTGTTCACCTTGTTGTAGCGGTTGGAGCCGAGGGGGTTACCGGTGTTGAGGAACGGACGTGTAAGGCCGTTGTAGTTCTGACCCGAGACACCGTAGTCATAAGCCTCGTAGCCGCGCGAGTCGGTGGCGATCACGGGTACGCCGTTCTCGATCACACGCACGAAGGCAGGGTAGATGGGAGCAATACCCGAAGTGTAGTACATGAGGTTGGTCGAGTTGGCCGAAGTGCTCATGTTGGGGTTTGACTCAGTCTTTGAGTGCACGAAGTTGACGTTGGCACCCATCTTGAGCCATTTAGTTGCCTGATAGTCGGCCTTTGCGCGTGCGCTGATGCGGTCGTAGCCCGAGAACTCGATGTAGCCCTCGTCGTTGAGGTAGTTGACCGATGCGTAGTAGGAAGCCTTCTCAGTGCCGCCGTTGACGCTCATGTTGTACTCCTGACGGAAACCGGTGCGGTAAGCGAGGTCGCGCCAGCTGTCGGGGGTGATGTAGTAGGTCTTGCCGTTGTTGGCAGTGTACTGGTAGCCCAGAGTGGCGTGGGGGTTCATCTTGCCGTTGGTACCTACCATCATCTGCCCGGTGGGGATGGTGTAGGCCTGATACTGCAGCTGCGAGATCATGTTGCTGTTGGCCCATGCGTTGGCAGCGTTGAGGCCGAGCCCGTTGACGTTGGTGGCGTAGTTGAAGAGCTTTGTGTAGTAAGCCTCATAGTATTCGGCCGGACTCTCGATCACGTCATACTCCTGAATGGCGCGTGAGTTGGTACCCCACTTGGCATCAAATGAGATCTTTGCGTCGGCAGTGCTGCCGCGCTTGGTCGTGATGATGATCACACCACCTGCACCGCGTGCACCGTAGAGGGCGGCTGAGGCAGCATCCTTGAGCACCGAAACCGACTCGATGTCGTCGGGGTTGATGTTGGTAAGCGAAGCCGAGTAGGGCGCGCCGTCGACGATGATCAGAGGATCGGTCGATGCATAGAGCGAAGCGATACCGCGGATCTTTATGCTTGAGTTGCCACTACCGGGTGCACCGCTCTGACCGCGCAGCTGCAAACCGGGGACTGCACCGGCGAGAGCGTTTGAAACGTTTGATGTGGTGTGTTTTGCCAGCTCATCAGCTTTAACCACAGAAGCCGCACCGGTGAAGGCCTGCTTTTTCTGCGTACCGAACGCCACGACCATCACCTCGTCGAGTTCCTGCTGCGAGGTCTTGAGAGTGATGTGCATGGGAGCGTTGAAGTCGATATTGACCTCAATGGGCTGCATACCCACGTAGGTAACAGCCAGTTTCTTGGCCGAAGCAGGAACCTGCAGACGGAAAGCACCGTCGATGTCGGTTGCTGTAGCCTGACTTCCGCCAACCACAGTGACAGTGGCTCCGACGAGGGGCTCACCGCCCTCGTCAGTCACGGTACCCGTGACTGTCCTGTTCTGGGCATACGCGCCGAGCGTAGCCGTCAGGACCGCCAGAAGCATGAAGAGAAATTTTTTCATAAAAGATGAATATTGAATGATTTAATGAACCATCAGGTGTCACGCCATACACAGTGGTTATGATTATGGTCGCGCCTATTGGAAATGTTGGCTGATGGTTTCGCTGCAAATATAAAAAAAGAATTTTTAATTTTTTCACATTACGACCGACTTTTTATCAAAAAAGAGTCCTAAACGTGAATTTTCTTTATTTTTCTACTTTTTTATGCACAAAAATGTGCTTTTTGTGTGCTTTTTTCCGTCAATGCACGTGAAATCTACTCAAACCATTCACACATATCCACGCAATGAAACATCTCGGAAAACTGCGCGCCGACAACACCTTTCTCATCGAGGGGATGTACGGCGATAACCCCAAGCTCATGGGACGGCTCAGAACCGACGGACGTGTCACGCTGTATCTGGAGTATTATATGGGCAAGTCACAGGCCGTCAGCCAAAAGACAAGCCGTCACTATGCACGCAGCGTCCGACGCAACGAGCCCCTCAACATATATATCTACAACCGACCGGCCAACGCCCCCGAGCGATGCCACAACCGCCGCATGCTCGGCATAGCCCGCGGAATGCGCCTCGACCGCAACCGCCTGATGACGGCCGGCGCGCACCTTCCGCTGCACACCGACACCGACCTGCTGCGGTGGATGGACGGCTACTACACCTCCTACACCAAGAGCGATCACCGCCACATCCTGCGCGCGTGCCGCATCTTCCGCGAGTTCCTTGCCGCCACTCCGCTGCTGCCCCATTTCGCCGGCACGCTCCCCGCCTCGAAGCTGAGCCCTGCAATCGTGGGAGCGTTCACCGACTATCTCTGCCGCCGTTTCCGCGGCGAGGGACCTCACACCCTTTACGCCCGCTTCAAGAAGATAATGCGCGCGGCGGTGGATGCCGGCGTGCTCCCCGCCAACCCCTGCGACGGGATCGCGATAAAAACCGACACCGGGGTGCTTCGCAAGGATGTGCTTAGCGACGACGAGATAGCGCGCCTCACGGCCACACACTGCCGCGGCGAGAACGGCGAAGTGCGCCGTGCCTTCCTCTTCTGCCTCTATGCCGGGCTGCGGTGGTGCGACGTCACGGCGCTCACCTATAATAATGTGGATTTCGCCAACGGGCTTTTGCGGTTTGAGCAAGCCAAGACGCGCGGCCGGAGCAGCGCGAGCGCGGTAGTCATCCCCCTCACCCCCACGCTGACGGCACTGATCGGAGAACTGCGCGGAGTGCCACGCCGGCAGCCGGTGTTCGCCCTCCCCTCGCGGCGCGCCGCACAATCGGCACTCCGCCGCTGGACGACCGCCGCCGGCATCGACAAGCACATCACCTGGCACTGCGCGCGCCACAGCTTCGCCCTGAGGCTTCTCAACCACGGCGCCAACATAAAGACCGTGGCATCGCTCCTCGGCCACAGCACCATACGCCACACCGAGAAGTACACCCGCGCCGTCGACTCCCTCAAGCTCGCCGCCGTCCTCAGCCTCCCGCCCCTCCCCGGCCTCTGAATAGCCAGTGCCCCAGCCGCAACCACCTCAGCCCCGGCTGACCATCGTGCCTCCGTCGAAGACGGATATTAAAATCAAGCCCCATATCGAGCCGCAACGCGGCGAAGGTATGGGGTATAAATGCACGACAAAACGCGGCGTCGAAGACGTCGGCTATTGCACAAAGCTAATTTTATGTTTAGATTTGCGCTTATGAGTTATGTTACTTCATATTACCACATTATTTTTACGACATATCGTAGAGAGGCGGTTATAACAAATAACCATAGGGCTGATTTGTATCGCGTGATAGCCTCACAAATATCAGAAGCCAAGTGTAAATCCCATATAATAAATGGTGTACACGACCATCTACATATTCTTCTTAGCCTGAGTCCAAGCGTGGCATTGGCTGATTTGATGCGGGATATCAAATCCAAATCATCGGTCTGGATGAAAAGATCGGGATTTTTTCCAATGTTTGAGGGGTGGGGTAAAGAATACGGAGCGTTTTCACTCTCTGCATCCCACTGGCAGGCTGTTTATGACTATATCGCATCACAGCAGTCTCATCACTCGGTGCATGATCTTGAGTCGGAATTTAAGAATTTAGTGTTGAAAAACGGACTGGTGTTTTATCCGTGGTAACTATCTGACCTCTTCGAGGCCAATATGATGTAATTCGCTGTCACCCCACACCTTCGCCGCGTTGCGGCTCGATGTGGGGCTCGGTATTATCATCCGTCTTCGACGGAAACACTGCGGTCACCCGGTGCTAACGTTGTGACGCCCGTTTCACGGGCTAATTTTATCGAAACGCAAAGTGCATTTTTTGCAGTTGTGCTTTGCGGGTGCTTTGTGGGGCGCAGCAGATGGCTGACAATCAGCGTGTAGCGCGCACGTGCCATGCCCAGAACAGGACGGTCACGGGTACTGTGACTGACGAGGGTGGTGACCCGATCGTCGGCGCCACGGTGCTTGTGGAGGGGACAACGCTCGGAACGCAGACCGATATGGACGGTCGCTTCCGCATCGCTAATGTTCCCTCGAGTGCGCAAACTCTGCGCGTAAGCTATGTAGGCATGACCTCGCAGACGGTGAAGATCGTCCCGGGCGAGATCAAGGTCGTTCTTGGAACTGACTCTGAGATGCTCGACGAGGTTGTGGTAACCGCTATGGGTATCTCCCGCTCGGAGAAGTCGCTGGGCTACTCGGCAACTCAGGTAGGTGCAGCCGAAATCGAAAAGTCGCAGACGACCAACGTCATGGCGGCTCTGCAGGGTAAGGTGGCAGGTCTGCAGGTGCAGACGACCTCCAACGACCCCGGTTCGGCCAACAACGTCAACATCCGCGGTCTCGGCTCGATCTCGGGTAACAACCAGCCGCTCTACGTCGTTGACGGTGTGCCTCTGGCATCAGGAACCTTGTTCACAGGTGGTCGTGCGGTTTCTACCGGTGGTGTGAACAATATCGCTCCCGATGACATCGCTTCGCTGACTGTGCTGAAGGGTGCTGCCGCTACGGCTCTCTATGGTTCGCGCGCATCGAATGGTGTCATCATCATCACCACAAAGAGTGGCGCAGGCAAAGAAGGCAAGAACTTCGAGATCACTTACTCGGGAAATGTCGAGGCTAAGCGCGTGGCTTATTTCCCCGAGGCTCAGAACCGCTATGGTCAGGGATGGAATGGTAACCAGACTTATATCGAGAATGGTTCGTGGGGTCCGGAGCTGAATGGCTCGGATCAGCCTTACGGCCCGATCTGGAACGGTCAGCAGCTCATGCACAAGTATTCTGCAGTAACCAATAATGTGCGTGACTTCTATGATACAGGCATTTCGCAGAGTCACAACGTGGCTGTGTCGGGTCGCAGCAAAGATGAGTCGATGACTTACTACGCTTCTTACAGCTTCACAAATTCCGATGGTATTATCCCGACGGATATCGATTCATACCGTCGTAACACTCTCGCTATGCGTGCAAGCTATCAGCCTAACAACTGGTTCAAGATCTCGACTTCGATGAATCTTGCTACTTCACGCACAAAGGTGACCAACAGCAGCAATAATATCACTAATGCTCTTTATGACACTCCACGTGATGTTTCGCTCCAGTGGTATAAGGATCAGGTAAACTCACCTTTCGGTACTCCGGAGGCTTTCTACACCCCCTATAACAATACCAATCCTTACTGGCGCATATACAATGGAGAGAACCAGAGTAATGCGAAGCAGGTATTCGGTAAGGCTCAGATCGATATTTTCCCGATCAAGGGAATGACCCTTACTTATCGTTTCGGTTTCGACTACACCGACTATGATTGGAAGATCGGTCGTCCGGAGATTGCTCCTGATGACGCACTTATCAACTCCAACTATGACGTAATGCCCGGTTACTTTACAGAAACCGGCAGCGTATATGACCGCTACGGTCGCTCATACGAGATCAACCACGATTTCCTTGCCAACTACACCCGCAAGTTCCTTGACGATCGTCTGGACATGGCTGCTATCGTAGGTGTCAATATTAATGAGCGCGCCAGCAACAGCATGTGGGGAGAGAAATCAAAGCTCTCTATTCCTTCAGGTTTCTGGATGCTCAGCAATGGTTCAAATTATGCTTCGCTCTCCGAAAGCTGGTCGAAGCGCCGTCTGGTGGGTCTCTTCGGTGACGTGACTCTCGGCTGGGATGAATTCCTCTTCCTCGACGTAACGGCGCGTAACGACTGGTCGTCGACTCTCCCGATGAAGATGAACAGCTACTTCTATCCGGGTGTGACTTTATCGGGCATCTTCACCAAGTTCATTGAGAACAAGGACATCCTTTCGTTCGGTAAAGTGCGAATGGCTTACGGTAAGACCGGTAGTGACGCCGGAGTCTATCAGACTTTGACAACTTATTCCACAGCTGGCACATATAGCTTGACAGGCGGTTTGAGTTTCCCTCTTAACGGTATAAATGCTTTCCAGCAGTCGACATCATCGGGCAATGGTGTGCTTCGTCCGGAGATGACAACGGAGTTTGAGCTTGGTGCAAACCTCAAGTTCTTCAACGGCCGCATCGACATCGACGCTGCTTACTACAACCGCGACACTAAGGATCAGATCTTCTCGCTTCCTGCCGATCCGTCGACCGGCTTCTCATCGCGCGTGGTGAACTTCGGTACAGTGCGCAACCGTGGTGTCGAGCTCATGGCTAACTTCATCCCCGTCGAGACTAAAGACTGGACATGGGAATTGGGACTGAACTGGACCAAGAATAACAACAAGGTGCTCTCAATGCCTGAAGGTCTTGAAGATGGCAAACTTACCATCCAAAGTATCGGATACGTGTCGTCGGTTGACTATATGGGTCTTGTGATGTATGCCGTTGAGGGCAAACCTCTTGGTGAGTTCTGGACGACCTCTGCCTACAAAGTTGAAGATAAAAACAGTCCTTATTACGGATATACAATCGTCAACTCCAACGGTACGCCAAAGATGGATGCCAACAAGACTCCGACCGGATATAACATGCAGCACAAGTGGACAGGTGGCGTGACGACTTCGCTCCGCTTCAAGGATTTCACCCTTTCAGCAGCATTTGATATCCGTTATGGTGGTAAGATGTACTCTGGCACGAAATCAAGCCTTTGGTTTACCGGCTACAGCTATCTGACTGACTACAACCAGCGTCATCCGTTTATTATACCCAATTCTGTGGTAGAGAAGAATGGTACTTACGTTGAAAATACGTTGCCGTACACTTATGGCACCTATAGTGGTTACACAAAGATGCAGGATCTTTTCTACACCTATGTCAACGGTGAGGGATCATCTTTCTATCTCGTTGACCGCACCTACACCAAGCTGCGTAACCTGTCGCTGACATGGAGCCTCCCCAAGAAATGGGTTAGCAAAGCTCAGCTCAGCGGTGTGGAGATTACAGCCTATGGCAACAACCTCTTCATCTGGCGTGCGAAGAACAACCCGTATGTTGATCCTGAAGTATCGACTTCGGGTAGCTCGTCGAGTGACCTCGCTTACGGCTTCGGTGAGAGCAATGTTGCTACTCCTTTCAACCGTGTGTTCGGTTGCAACCTCAAAGTTATCTTCTAAGCCTAACTGACGACAATGATTAAGAATACAATAAAAATGGGGCTGCTTGCAGCCGTCGTCGCTCTCTCGGGCTGTGACAGTTTCCTCGACATTAATACCTCGCCTAATTCTCCGTCGGGTGCAATGCTCTCTACGAGTGATATTTTCCCCGGCACAGAGATGGCACTTTGCACATCCTACTGCGGTGAGATGAGAATGCTCGGAGGATACTACTCTCAGCATTTCGGGAATGTTCCGGGAAGCGGCAACTATGAGGAGAATAGCCGCTTCAATATCGGCACAAGCGGCGGTAACGGTCTCTGGTACAATCTCTACATCTATGGCCTGAATAATCTGGGTGTAGTAATTGAAAAAGCAGAAGCTGACAATGACAAGGCTACAAAGCTTGCCGCTACCGTTATCCGTGCCGCCACATTTGAGGCTCTGGTAGATGCTTTCGGTGATGTTCCCTTCACTGAGGCTGCCGACGTGGATAACTACCCGTTGCCTCATTTTGATAATGGAGCTGATATTTATGCCGGAATTCTTGCCGAACTCGATGAGGCTCTCAAAGGAGTTGACCCGGCAGAGATGGTATGCACAAACTTCCTCTTTTCCGATGGTCGTGCCGACGGTTGGATCAAAACAGCAAATGCCCTGAAGCTGCGCATGCTTATGCGCGTTAGCAACGTGCAGAACGTGCAGTCGCAACTTGCCGCTCTCATCGCTGAAAACAACTTCCCGACATCTGATGTGGCATGGACTGGTATATGGGCAGATCAGAATGAGAAGTGTAATCCATTCTTCCGTTCCTATGGTAGCGCTTCTTACAGTTATACATCCAACAATATCTCAATGAATGTTGCTGTAGTCAAGACCTTGGAAGAAAGTGCTGATCCGCGTATCTCTGCAATGATGAACCGTAATGATGTAGGCGAGTATTTTGGTGGTCTGTCAGGTGTCAAGACAATGAATGGTGTTACTGCCAACACGATGAGTCAGCCCGCTGTTAAGTTTAATACTCCTGCTGTACTTATCTCGCTTGCAGAAATCGAGTTCTTCCTTGCCGAGTATGAGGTTCGCTACGGTAGTGCTGCTGCTGCCGCCGCTCACTATCAGAAAGCTATCGAGGCATCGTGCGACACCTATGGCGTTGAATTCTCATCGACCATCACCGACGCTTATCCTTGGGATGCTGCCAACTGGAAGCGTTGCATCGGCATTCAGAAATGGATTCACCTTGCCGGATGCAACAACTATGAAGCATGGTGTGAGCTCCGTCGTCTGCGTTATCCTGAATTCAGCACTGTTACTGGCGAGGACATGTATGACAACGGTACAGTAAACTATGACAGTTATGAGCATGGAAAGCTCTATACTCCTTATAGTGTGAATGCAAATCTCGGACAGGGCAAGATTCTTCAGCGCTTCCCTTATCCGTCAAATGCATCAGACCGCAACAGCAATGTTCCGGCTTACAAAGGAGATGCTACTCCATTGTTCTGGGCAGAGTAAATACAAACCCTCAATAAGAAAACATAAATGAACAAATATATCAAATTGCTGGCCGGCGCAGTTGTCGCAAGCAGCCTCTGGAGTTGCTCTAAAGATGATGAGCCCCAGCCCTGGCTTCAGTCATGGCCGGTGGTGACTCTCGAGGGTGATGTGGAGGAGTATGCCGAAGTGGGTACTGACTATGTGATCCCCGGATTTACAGCAGTGAACACGATCGACAATTCCGACGCTTCTGACCGTGTAAAAGTTGAAATCTATGACAATATCAGCGGAAAATTTGTCAACAATATTTCAACTGCAACCCCCGGCATGTACACTGTGTATTACACATGTATAGCCAGTGAAGTCACCACAAACCCGGGAGTATCCAAACAGCGCACTGTCTACGTTTATAATCCTGCAGTTACTACAAATATTGCCGGTAAGTACAACGTGAACATGTCGGAATCATGCAAACTTGACTTTGCCGATAATGCGTTTGCACCCGGAAATGATTTTGTGTATTGGTCAGCTAATTATGGCGTTACAGACCAGTATTTTGAAACAATTACGCAAATCGCTCCCGGATTCTTCAAATTCTCCGATCTCTTTGGAGGATGGTACGTTCAGGGTCGAGGCTATGATTCAAAATATGCATGTGTAGGCTACCTCTCGCTGAATGAGGATAACACTATCTCGCTTCTTTCAAGCTCAGTTGCCGGTTGGGGTGATAGCGCCACCGGTTTTGAGAACGGAAAGTATGATCCTGAAACGGGTGTCATATCCTGGGATGTGTACTATGTGAGCAATCTTGCATGGCGTATTGTACTCGAATAACCACAAGAAGCCAACACCATGCTTAAAAATAGGAGAAAAAACATGAAAAAGATAATAACCCTTTTTGCATTCCTTGGAGTGTTGATGCTCACATCATGTGGTAAAGAGGAAGTCTTTTCCACCGAAGTTGTAGAGCTTGCCGGTGAATGGAGGGTAACTGTTGATCAG
This sequence comes from uncultured Muribaculaceae bacterium, assembly GCA_964431465.1. GTDB lineage: Bacteria > Bacteroidota > Bacteroidia > Bacteroidales > Muribaculaceae > JAFLTL01. Next base: position 13,926 of record CAYSKE010000039.1, read on the forward strand.
GTTGATGCTAACGGCGCAGTGATTGCCGAAAATGTATCAGGCGGAATGATCGATATGTTGACCTACAACACTGTTGCAAACAACAATGAGATGTGGCTTGATGATCTGAAAGGATTTTGGGAAACAAAGATTAAAGTTACTGTTGATCTCACCAATAACACTTTCACTTGCAACGGTTACACCGATGAGTATCTCAAAGGAACCGAATACGAGTATCAGGCCACTATCACCGATGGCAGAATAGTATTTGACGGCACTAAGTCGCCTGCAAATTATACTGCCGATCTGATTCAGTTTACGATTCAGTTCAGTGACGCACCCGGTGAATATTACCGTTTCACCGGCTACCGTCGTACAGGCTTCGGCTACGGTGACGACTAATCACGCATCTTTTTATCCCCTTTATTTGACGAT
>CAYSKE010000040.1:0-14095 GCA_964431465.1 uncultured Muribaculaceae bacterium
GTGGGTATCGACGAGAATTCGATCGTGCTCACCGCCCGCAGCGGCCGCGCGGCACTCAAGCACCGTCTGCATGTGCTCGGCGTGGAGCTCGACAAGGAGCAGCTTGACAAAGCCTACGAGTCATTCCTCAAACTCGCTGACCGGAAAAAAGAGATCAACGACGACGACGTGCTCATGCTTGCCGGCAAACACCGCACGGGCAAACGCCGCATCACTCTCGATTTCCTTCAGGTCACATCGGGCATAGGCGTTCACTCGGTTGCGAGCGTGGGCATCGACATAGCAGGGGAGAAGTTTGAGGCTTGCTCGAGCGGCAACGGCCCTGTGGATGCGGCTCTCTCGGCAATCAAGCAGATCGTGCGCCGCACGACCACGGTCAAGGAGTTCCTCATCCAGGCCATCAACAAGGGCAGCAACGATGTGGGTAAGGTGCACATGACTGTCGAGCACGACGGCAACCACTACTACGGCTTCTCGGCCAACACCGACATCATTGCCGCGAGTGCCGAGGCATATATTGACGCTATCAACAAATTTGTGAAATAATTGCAGCGCACCGAAATGGGAAAGACACTTTTCGACAAAATCTGGGACGCGCATGTGGTCAACCGCATCACCGAGGGTCCCGATCAGCTGTATATCGACCGTCACTACTGTCATGAGGTGACGAGTCCGCAGGCATTCGACGGCCTGCGCCGCCGCGGTCTCGGCGTGTATCGCGTTGACCGCACCTATTGCTCGCCCGACCATAATGTCCCCACCGTAGGGCAGGATAAAGAGATTGCCGATCCCGTGTCGCGCAACCAGATCGAGACTCTCAACCGCAATGCGGCAGAGTTCGGGCTCACGCTCTTCGGTCTCGGTCATGAGCGCAACGGCATCATTCATGTGATCGGCCCGGAAAACGGCCTCACGCTCCCCGGCATGACCCTTGTGTGCGGCGACAGCCACACATCGACCCACGGTGCTCTCGGCGCGGTGGCGTTTGGCATCGGCACAAGCGAGGTTGAGATGGTGCTCGCCACGCAGTGCATCCTTCAGCCAAAACCCCGCACGATGCGCGTCAAGATCAACGGGCATCTCAATCCCGGAGTGACGGCAAAGGATATTGCCCTTTATGTGATTGCCAAACTCGGCACGGGCGGTGCCACAGGCTATTTCGTGGAATATGCGGGACAGGCCGTAGAAGACCTCTCGATCGAGGGACGCATGACGCTTTGCAACATGTCGATAGAGATGGGTGCCCGCGGAGGCATGGTGGCACCCGATGAGAAGACTTACGCCTACATAAAGGGGCGCGATTTCGCTCCCAAGGGTGAGGAGTGGGAAGCCGCTCTCGCCGAGTGGCGCAAGCTCCCGAGCGATCCCGATGCAGTGTTTGACCGCGAGGTCGAGTTTGACGCCGCCGACATAGAGCCGCGTCTCACCTTCGGCACCAATCCCGGCATGGGTATCGGCATAAGCGAGAAAGTCCCGGAGTGTGACACTCCCGACGATCCTGCCGCTGCCGCTTCATGGAAAAAAGCGCTCGATTACATGGGATTTGAGGAAGGGCAGTCGCTTGAAGGCACGCCTGTGGATTATGTGTTTCTCGGCAGCTGCACCAACGGTCGCCTTGAGGATTTCCGCGCGTTTGCGTCGGTGGTCAAGGGACGCCGCAAGGCCGACAACATGACCGCATGGCTTGTGCCGGGATCGCGCGCTGTGATGAAGGCCATACGTGCCGAGGGTATCGACAAGGTGCTTGAGGAGGCCGGCTTTGAGTTGCGTGAGCCCGGTTGCTCGGCTTGTCTGGCAATGAACGACGACAAGATTCCTGCCGGAAAGCTGGCAGTGTCCACCTCCAACCGCAATTTCGAAGGACGTCAGGGGCCCGGAGCCCGCACGGTGCTCGCCGGCCCGCTTCTGGCTGCCGCTTCTGCTGTGACAGGAGTAATCACTGATCCTCGTAAACTGTAAACTTCAGCCGATATGAAAGAGAAATTTTCGGTAGTGACATCCACGTGTGTTCCTCTCCCGATGGAGAATGTCGATACCGACCAGATAATCCCTGCACGTTTCCTCAAAGTCACATCCCGCGAAGGATTCGGGGAAAACCTGTTTCGTGACTGGCGTTTCGACAAGGAGGGTAATCCCATCAAGGATTTTGTGCTCAACGATCCGCGTTACTCTGGTCAGGTGCTTGTGGCCGGCAAGAACTTCGGTTGCGGCTCCTCGCGCGAGCATGCGGCATGGGCAATCCATGACTATGGTTTCCGCGTGGTTGTGTCGAGCTTCTTTGCCGACATCCACCGCAACAACGAGCTGAATTCATTTGTGCTCCCAGTGACGGTAAGCGAGGAGTTTCTTGCCGCGCTGTTCCGCTCGATCGAGGAGGATGCCGCCACTCAGGTGCGCGTCGACCTTGAGGCGCAGACGATAACCAATCTTGCTACCGGTGTCTCGGAGCATTTTGACATAAACCCCTATAAAAAACAATGTCTTGCCGAGGGGCTCGACGATATCGAGTATCTGCTCACCCGCCGCGGCGACACAGCCGCTTTCGAGCAGGCCAACGGCAAATAAACGCATAACAATGAGCAATCTGAAAATAGCCGTTCTCCCCGGCGACGGCATAGGTCCCGAGATTTCACGTCAGGGTGTGGCTGTGCTTGATGCTGTGGCAGAGAAATTCGGCCACACATTCAGCTATGAATATGGAGTAGTGGGTGCCGCTGCGATCGACGATTGCGGTGACCCGTTCCCTGAAAAGACCTACGAGCTCTGTCTGCGCTCCGACGCCGTGCTCTTCTCGGCAGTGGGCGATCCGAAGTACGACAACAATCCTTCGGCCAAAGTGCGCCCCGAGCAGGGACTTCTGGCTATGCGCAAGAAGCTCGGCCTTTACGCCAACATCCGTCCGATGCAGACGTTCAAGTGCCTGCTGCACATGTCGCCCCTCCGTCAGGAGATAGTCGAGGGTGCCGATTTCGTGTGCGTGCGTGAGCTCACAGGTGGCATGTACTTCGGCGAGAAGTTTGAGAGCGACGAGCGCGCCTATGACACCAATGCCTATACCCGCACCGAGATCGAGCGTATTCTCGTCACCGCCTATGGCTACGCCCGTCGCCGCAACCGTCATCTCACCGTTGTGGATAAAGCCAACGTGCTTGCCTCAAGCCGCCTCTGGCGCAAGGTAGCTCAGGAAGTGGCTCAGCGTTATCCCGATGTGACTACCGACTATATGTTTGTCGACAACGCTGCGATGCGCATGGTCGTTGATCCGCGCTTCTTCGACGTGATGGTGACTGAAAATACCTTCGGCGACATCCTCACCGATGAGGCAAGCGTGATTTCTGGCTCGATGGGACTTCTCCCCTCGGCTTCGACCGGCGAGAAAACCCCGCTCTTTGAGCCGGTGCATGGCTCATGGCCGCAGGCTGCCGGCAAGAATATCGCTAACCCCATAGCCCAGATTCTCTCGGCTGCCATGCTTCTCGAGTACTTCGACATGAAGGAGGAGGGCGCGCTCATACGTGAGGCGGTGGATGCCTCGCTCGATCAGGAGGTGCGCACTCCCGAGATTCAGGTGCCCGGCGGCGCAGTCTACGGCACAGCCGAGGTGGGCGCATGGATAGCCGACTATATCCGTCGCAAGTAACCAACATTCAGCATACCCCATGAAACAGTCATTATCGCTTCTTGCCGCTCTCGCATCGGTGTCGGCACTGGCGCAGCAACCGATCGAAGTCACCGACTTCATCTATCGCGGGCCTGTGGTGATCGACGCGCCGGTGATGGTGGACACGGTCGACGTGAACTCCCACGCCTACGACGTGAAATCGGCTCTGCGTTATCATGTCAATCCCGAGGCTTTGCCCGCAAGCGCGTGGAGCGGTGAAATCGCCCCCGGCTCTGCAGAGGGAGTCGCGATCAACTTCCTCAGCTTCCCGCTCGTCAACAAGCGTTATGCCGAGGTGACTGTGGCAACAGGGCTCGATGATTGCCAGATACTTGTCGACGGCAAGCCTGCCGATGGCAACACGCTGCGGCTCACACCCGCTTCGCGCGAGATCACGCTGAAATATATCTCGCGTCCCGACGTGCAGGACTCGGTGAAGGTAACCCTCACCACGGCCGATCCGTCGTTGCTGTCGGTTGTTGCGCCTGAGGGGGGACGCAGCTTCCGCCTTACCGACATCGCTTTCTGCACCCGCGTGAGCGGTGCCGACGTCTCCCCGTCGGGCAAATATGCTGTCGTAAACTACATGACGGTCAACAACGACAAGCGTTCGCGCCGCACATCGGCTGTGCGTGAGCTGAAAGATGGTGGAAAAGTCCTTATCGCCCAACTTCCTGAAGGTGGGTGGACGTGGCTTGACGATGCCGACCTGCTCTGGAGCGCGCAGACGCGCCCCGACGGCGTGAGGGAGATGGTGACGCTCGATCCCGTGACACTCGACCGCAACGTTGTGGCATCGGGTATCCCCGAAGGGTCGTTTGTGCCCGTTCCCGGTAGCAATAAACTCATATACTCCACTCGTGAAGAGGGACCCAAAGAAGATGAGCGCATCTACCGCATCATCGAGCCCGACGACCGTCAGCCCGGATGGCGCAACCGCTCAGGTATCGCTGTCTATGACTTGACCACAGGAGTTTACCGCCCTCTCACATTCGGCTCACACAACACTTGGGTTCACGACATTGCTCCTGCCGGCGACAAGCTCCTCTTCGGTGTCAGCCGCAGCCGTCTGGAAAAACGCCCGACAACCGTCAGCGCGATTTATCAGCTTGATCTCAACACAATGGCTGTCGACACGCTTGTGCGTGAGGATGGCTTTGTGACTGGAGCGCAATACTCGCCCGATGCCAAGAAGATACTTGTGTCGGGTAGCCCTGAGTCGTTTGACGGCATCGGCAAAAATGTGCCGGAAGGGCACTATCCCAGCATGACCGACGGGCAACTCTACATCATGGATATCGCCTCACGTGAGGTGACTCCTGTAACCCGCGATTTCAACCCTTCGGTGCAGTCGAGCGACTGGTGTGAGGGTAACGGCATGATCTACTTCACAGCCGAGGACAAGGATCGCATCCATCTCTTCAGCTATAATCCGTCGAGCGGTAAGTTCACCTTGATCAACGTGCCTGAAGATGCTGTCGGCAACTTCTCGGTGGCGCGCAACGGCAGCGTTCTGGCAGTCACAGGTCAGAGTACCAGCAACACCGACCGCCTTTATGCCGTCGATCTCGGCAAGCATCCTGCTACCCGTCTCATCGACGCTCCGGGTGATGCGGCACTTGAGGAGGTAGCATTCGGCGAAGTGCGCGACTTTGATTTTGTCAACTCTATCGGCGACACCATCAACGGCCGTTATATCCTTCCCGCCGACTTCGACCCGTCGAAGAAATACCCCATGATCGTCAATTACTATGGCGGTTGCTCCCCGACCTCGCGCATCTTCCACTCGCGTTATCCCCATCACCTCTATGCCGCGATGGGCTATATCGTCTATGTGGTCAACCCGTCGGGAGCGACAGGTTTCGGGCAGGAGTTCTCGTCACGCCACGTCAACACTGCCGGTACCGATCCCGCACGCGACATCATCGAGGGAACAAAGGAATTCATCAAGCAGCATCCTTTTGTCGACGAGAAGAAGATCGGTTGCATCGGTGCAAGCTACGGCGGATTCATGACCATGTATCTCCAGACCGTCAGCGACCTCTTTGCCGCAGCCATCTCACATGCCGGTATCAGCGATCACACGAGCTACTGGGGTGAAGGCTACTGGGGATATTCCTACAGCGAGACTTCCATGGCCGGAAGCTATCCGTGGAGCGAGACTGAGCTTTACGTGAAGCAGAGCCCGCTTTACAACGCCGACAAGGTCAACACTCCCATCCTTTTCCTGCATGGTAATATCGACCCCAACGTGCCGCCGGCCGAGAGCCATCAGATGTTCACGGCTTTGAAGCTGCTTGGCAAGGAAACCGCGCTTGTCGAGGTTGCCGATCAGGAGCACCACATCCTTGAGCCCGACAAGCGCGAGATGTGGCAGAATACCATATTCGCTTGGTTTGCAAAATACCTTCAGGACGACGACTCATGGTGGGAAGCCCTCTATCCCTCCACCTCCCTCTGAGGCATCTCCGTTAAAGCATAAAGAAAAAGGCGGCGCTGAAATCCACGATTGGACTCAGCGCCGTCATTTCTTTTCAGGTAAGCCAGGGAGGTTTAGGCGGAGCGGCCGCCGTGGCGTTCGCGGCGGGCAGCGTCGATGCGGAGCAGTATGAACAGCAGTATCGTGAAGCCCCATAGCGATGAGCCGCCGTAGCTGAAGAAGGGGAGCGGAATACCGATCACCGGACAGAGGCCTATCACCATGCCGATGTTGATGCAGAAGTGGAAAATGAAATAGGATGCTACGCAATAGGCATAGACGCGGCCGAACACCGTGGGTTGTCGCTCAGCTATTGAGATCACGCGCAGGATGAGCGCAAGAAAGAGCGCAAGCACAGCCACTGAGCCTACAAATCCCTCCTCCTCGCCGATAGTGCAGTAGATGAAGTCGGTGTGCTGCTCGGGCACGAATTTCAGTTTGGTCTGCGTGCCCTGCAGGAATCCCTTGCCGGTGAGGCCGCCCGAGCCGATGGCGATTTTCGACTGATTGACGTTGTAGCCTGCGCCGCGCAGGTCTTCCTCAATGCCGAGTGCCACCTTAATGCGCATCTGCTGGTGTGGCTCAAGCACCTGATTGAACACCACGCTTACCGAGAACATGAACGCCAATGCCGCAGCGACTGTGCCCACAGTGATCATAAGCTGGTGGGAGTAGTCGCGCATTAACTCAAAAAGGCAGTAGCCGCAAGCGAGCCCGAGCGAGCCCATCATGATCCATTGTCCCGGAAGCTCCGCCTCGGTGTACGACGCTAAGATGAGCGCACCACCAACGGCCACGATAAAGCCTATCGTGACATTGCGCGCCACATTGCGACGGCGGCAATAGAGCCAAAGCATTCCCATCATAAGCACCATGATAAGGATGTAGATCGCAAATTCGCCCACAGGAAGCCCGAGTGGACCCGGGTCGATGAATTTCACCGTGACCACAAAGATTATCACGCTCACGAGTGCAGCAAGGAGCACAAGGCCACTCATACCCTCTCGGTAGAGCACGAAAAAAAGCGAGAGATACACCAGTGCCGAGCCGGTTTCCTTCTGCCCGAGGATTAGCACAAATGGCAGCAGAATTATAAAAAGTGCCTTCAGATAGTTCGACGGTTTGGCGTTGAGCTGGAAGTTGTAGCCGCTGAACAGCTTGGCGAGCGCCAGTGCCGTGGCAAATTTACCGAACTCCGCCGGCTGAATGCTCATGGGACCTATCTTGATCCATGATAGTGAGCCCTTGATGTCGTGAGCAAGGAAGGGAGTGGCAGCGAGCAACAGTGCCAATATGATGTAGACCGGCCACGCGTATGTCTCATAGACACGCCAGTCAACCAGCAGCAACACAAGTCCTAAAAATAGTGACAATCCTATCCAGCGCAGCTGTTTGCCTGAAAACTCATCGAAAGAGAAAATCGATGCGTTGTCGAAATCATAGCTTGCGGCGTAGATCGAGATTGCTCCCGCCACTACCATGAGCAGATAGATTATGACAGTCACCCAGTCGACATGACTGAGAGGATTCACGTCCTGCCGGCGGCGCAGTATCGAGGCGTGGAGTGGACTCATCTTTGCAAATCTTATTTGTCGGGTGTAAACATCGCTGTGTTGGAGTTCAGCATGTTATCCTCAAGATATTTTCGCTCCGGGGCGATGGAGCCTTTCAGATATTTCTCCATGATCAGGCTGCCGATGGGCACACCGTAGGTGGCACCGAATCCGCCGTTCTCGACGTAGACCGCGATGGCGATTTTCGGATTATGGTATGGGGCGAACCCGAGGAATGCCGAGTGGTCTTTTCCGTGGGGGTTCTGAGCCGTACCGGTTTTACCGCACACCTCGATGTCGGGAAGATTGGCCAGACGGCATGTGCCGCCGGTCACTGCCATGCGCATTCCCTCGGCCACCTCCTCGAAGTGGCGGCGGTCGATCGTGGGGTAGCGTCGCGTGGTGTATTGCTCGGGAAGCACGGTATCCTGTATCTCTTTCACCACATGAGGGGTTATGAACCACCCTCGGTTGGCTATGGTCGCGCCCAAGTTGGCTATCTGGAGCGGAGTAGCCATGATCTCACCCTGCCCGATTGCTACTGAAATGATGGTATTGGCACTCCAGCGTCCCTGACCGTAGATCTTGCTGTAGAATTTCTCGTTGGGGATGAAACCGCGACCCTCTCCCGGCAGATCCACACCGAGCTTATAGCCGTAGCCGAGCGACACAAGATGCTTTTTCCACACCTCGAAGGCTTCGCCCGTCGACCCGTAGCGGCGCCGGTTGTTGTCAAGCATAGCTTTGAGTCCCCAGCAGAAATAACCGTTGCAGGAGGTCTGCAATGCCGGTTTGAGTGGCAGCGGGGCAGGGTGGCCGTGGCATCCCACACGCAGGCTGCCTGAAACGAAGCCGCCCGTGCAGGGGTAGAGGGTGCTTGTGTTGATAATACCCTCCTCAAGGAGTGCCAGACCGTTGGCGGGCTTGAATGTCGATCCCGGCGGATAGGCTCCCATGAGTGCGCGGTCAAAGAGCGGACGGTGGGGGGTGTCCTTGAGCTGGGCGTAGCTTTCGCCGCGTTGGCGACCCACGAGCACCATCGGGTCGTAGGTGGGCGACGACACCATGCAGAGGATTTCTCCCGTTTCCGGCTCGATGGCTACTACGGCTCCCACCTTGTTCACCATCAGGCTCTCGGCATACTGTTGCAACTCGTGGTCAAGAGCTAATTTGAGGTTGCGACCGCTCACGGCGGGTATATCCTTCGCGCCGTCCTCATATCGACCCTGAATGCGTCCGTGGGCATCGCGTATGAGTATCTCGGCTCCCTTCACTCCTCGCAGATACTCGTCATAGCTTTTCTCTACACCGAGGTCGCCGATGTAGTCGCCACGCTGGTAGTATTCATCGCGCTCAATGTCGCGCTGCGACACCTCGCGCAGATTGCCGAGCACATTGGCTGCGGTGGAGTGCTTGTATTGCCGCAGGATGCGTTTCTGGATGAAAAAACCGGGGAAACGGTAGAGCTTCTCCTGCAGGCGTCCGTAGTCCTGAGCCGAGAGGTGAGTGATGAGTTTCTGCGGAGTATAGGTGGAGTAACCGGGATTCTGGCGCGGGTCTTTCATCGCCTTGAGGCGCGCCATAAACTGGTCGTAGGTGATGTTGAGGGTGTGGCAGAAATCGAGCGTGTCAAAAGGCTGCACGTCGCGCGGTATCATCATCACGTCGTAGGCGGGCTGATTGAACACGATCAGTTCGCCGTTGCGGTCATACATCAGGCCGCGCGACGGATATATCGTCTTGCGCAGAAAAGCGTTTGTGTCGGCCGAGGCCTTGTAGCGTCCGTCGTCGATCTGCAGGCTGTAGAGCCTCACGGCGTAGATGCCGGCGATTATAAGCAGGAAGCCTATTATCACCCATTTGCGCTTTTCAAGTTGATAATCTTTTCTCATTTTTGAGTAGTGATTTGGAGTAGAGAGATTGAGGAGAGCAGCATCGCGGGGCTCAGGTGGTGTGGCATTGTTGACATGGCTGACGATCGTTGATTATCCGTGTTGAATAGTTCGCTGTATCATCATATACCGGTCATGCCGCAAAGGTAAACAGCCGTTGTCTCTATTTTTTCTTACCGCTTCTGTTCCACGATGCTATGCCGGCGAGTGCCATGAGAAGCAGGAACGTCAGCAAGCTACTTGCCGCGATGCGCAGCGCGAGGGTCGTGACGTTGAAAAAGCCCGCCGAGTCGACGATGAAGTACACGATGCAGTAGACGAGCGTCATCGTCAGCACATACTTCGTGTAGGTCGCCCCTCCGGTCGATCTGACCGACGGCACTGGGTTGATCAGATCCTCCTCGCGGGGGACGTAGAGCCTGAAGAGCGGTCGCCGCAGTCCGGCAAGTATTGTGCAGCATAGCGCATTGAGTCCTGCCGTGTTTGAGAATATATCCACTGCCAGTCCGATAAGGAATCCGAGAGTGAGCATCCAGTTGGTGGGAGTGGTGACTGGAAGTGAGATGATGAAATAGATGAACACGAGCGGCATAGCGACACCAAACAGCCATATATGGTTGAAAATCGTCACCTGAGCCAGCACGAGCACAACAAAAAGCAGCAGAAAACTGAGAAATGTCTTTGTCATTGCGTCATTGTTCAGCCCGGCGTATGTCGTCGAGTTCGTTGTTTTTTATGATTCTCACTGTCGACAGCGTGGTGAAATCGGTAAAGAGCTTGATGCGCAGCCTGAAGAAATTGTCGTCGGAGTCGCGCACCGATTCGATCACCGATCCCACCGGGATTCCCTCGGGGAAAACCGCCGAGTAGCCGCTTGTCACTATCGTGTCGCCGGGGGCAAACACCGTGTGCTTAGGCAGCTCCTCAAGCACCGCCTCCTCGGGGCTGTGGCCGTCCCATATCAGCGAGCCGAAAGCATCGCTCCCTTTCACTTTGCACGACAGCCGGAAGTCGGGGTTGAGCAGCGAGATGATGCGTGCGTGATGGTCGGCGGTGATGTTGACCACGCCCACCACGCCGTTTTGATCCACTACTCCCATCTCAGGCTCCACGCCGTCGAGCTCCCCCTTGTTGACGGTGATGTAGTTGTAGGGGTGCGCTATGGAGTTGTTGGTGACGCTTGCGATGATAAACGAGAAGGGGTGGAGAATATCCGATACCGTCATCGTGTCGGCATACACCGCTTCCTGCATCTCTTTCAGCTGCCGCCTGAGCGACAGCACCTGATCCTCGAGCTCGCCGTTGCGCACGTGAAGATCCTCGTTGATTTCGCGCAGATGGAAGTAGGAGGTCACGTTCTGGACTCCGTCGTAGACTGTCGAAGCCACGACTCCTGCCGAGGTCATGTAGACGTGACGCTGCGCCGGGCTGTCGGAGTAAAGCAGATAGCACGACACCCCTGCGTAGAATGCAAACACCACCCACGGGCTGTAGCGCAGCAGGAAGTTAAGCAGATTCCTCACGTCTTATTTCTTTTGTTTTGTAAGCGCCTTCACTCGGTTGCGCGTCGACCCCCGGTTTTGCGGGGACAAATTCAGTTTTGCATCTTTACAAAGTAGGGACGCACGGTCAGTGCGTCCTTACTCAAAACGTTTTTATCCTTTAGCGTTTCTATACTCCTCACGCCGGCAGCGTTGAGAGTGTCACCGGAAGCCCCCGGCGAGTCAGATCAGCGTATCAGGAACGAGAAGTTGTCGATATTCTTCAGGGCTACACCCGTTCCGCGTGCCACTGACAGCAACGGATCTTCTGCCACATGGAACAGGATGCCGATCTTGTCGGTCAGACGCTTGTCGAGACCGCGGATAAGCGCGCCGCCACCGGCCAGCCATATACCGTTCTTCACGATATCGGCATAGAGCTCCGGCGGGGTGCTCTGCAATGCCGCGAGCACTGCAGCCTCGATCTTCATGATCGATCCTTCCATGCACTTCGAGATCTCGGCGTAGCTCACGGGGATTTCCACCGGCAGACCGGTCATCATGTGCGGGCCATGCACGATGAAGTCCTCGGGCGGATTGTCGAGGTGGGTCAGTGCCGATCCCACAGCCATCTTGATCTGTTCGGCGGTGCGTTCACCCACATTCACGCTATGCTCCTGCTTCATGTGGTTCACGATATCCTCCGTCAGGTCGTCACCGGCCACGGCAATACTCTTGTTGCTCACGATACCGCCGAGCGAGATCACGGCGATCTCGGTTGTGCCGCCGCCTATATCGACGACCATGTTGCCCTCGGCTGCCTGAACGTCGAGACCGATACCCAGAGCGGCAGCCATGGGCTCGTAGATCATGTAGACGTCACGTCCGTTGGCCTGCTCCGACGAGTCGCGCACGGCACGTATCTCCACCTCGGTCGAGCCCGAGGGGATGCCCACCACCATGCGGAGCGACGGCGAGAACCAGTTGCTGCGAGAGCTTGCCATCTTCACGAGGCCGCGTATCATCAGTTCGGCAGCATTGAAGTCGGCGATCACACCCTTGCGCAGCGGGCGTATGGTCTGGATATTTGGATGCTCTTTTCCCTGCATCTCCTGAGCTTTCTTGCCCACGGCGATCAGTTTGCCTGTGCTGCGCTCAAGAGCCACAATCGACGGCTCGTCGATCACGATCTTGTCGTTGTGGATTATGATCGTGTTGGCCGTGCCGAGGTCAACCGCGATTTCTTTAGTGAGAGAGAACAGTCTCATTTGTTTTCAATGATGTGGATAGTTTCGGAGAGTGAAAGATTTAGTGACGGAAGTGGCGGAAACCTGTCATGGCCATGGCCATGTCGTGGTTGTCGCACCAGTCCACCGACTCTTGGTCGCGTATCGAGCCGCCGGGATGAACCACAGCCTTGATGCCGGCCTCTCCTGCGATCTCAACGCAGTCGGGGAAGGGGAAGAAAGCATCAGAAGCCATGACAGCGCCGTTGAGGTCAAACCCAAACGAACCGGCCTTCTCGATAGCGTGTTTCAGCGCATCGACGCGCGAGGTCTGGCCCACGCCGCTGGCGAGAAGCTGACCATCCTTGGCAAGCACGATGGCGTTGCTCTTGGAGTGCTTCACCAGTTTCACTGCAAAGATCAGATCGGCGATTTCTGCATCGGTCAGAGCCTTCTTGCTCACCTGACGCATGTCGGCCTTGGTCTCGCTCTTTGTGTCGCGATCCTGCACCAGATAGCCGTTGAGGCATGAGCGCACCTGCTTGTCGGTGCCGAGCGCCTTCTTCTGAACGAGGATGATGCGGTTCTTCTTGTGGCGGAGCACCTCGAGAGCCTCATCGGTGTAAGATGGAGCGATCACTACCTCAAAGAAAATCTTGTCCATTCCCTCGGCAGTCTTGCCGTCGATCTCGCGGTTGCTCACGATGATGCCGCCGAAAGCCGATACGGGGTCACCTGCAAGGGCAGCTTCCCAAGCCTCGGTGAGAGTGTCGCGCTCGGCGCATCCGCAGGCGTTGTTGTGCTTCAGCACAGCCACGGTCGGTTTCTCGGTGAAGTCGGCGATCAGACCCACAGCAGCGTCGATGTCGAGCAGGTTGTTGTAGGAGATCTCCTTGCCGTGGAGCTGGCTGAACATGGCGTCGAAGTCGCCGAAGAAGTAGCCCTTCTGATGGGGGTTCTCGCCGTAGCGCATGGGCTTGCAGCCGTTGGCGGTCACGCGCAGAGCCGTGGGAGTGGGCTCGGTGGTGGCGTCAAACCAGCTGAAGATGGCGCTGTCGTAGTGCGACGAAACGCCGAATGCCTGACGGGCGAAATCGCGACGCTCCTCAAGAGTGGTCTTTGCACCGTTGTTTTTCAGAATCTCATGGAGCGGAGCATACTGTGTCTTTGAAGCCACGATCACCACATCCTTGAAATTCTTGGCTGCGGCGCGTATGAGCGAGATGCCGCCTATGTCGATCTTCTCGATAATATCTTCAGCCGAAGCCCCTGAAGCCACCGTGTCCTCAAACGGATAAAGGTCGACGATCACGAGGTCGATTTCAGGAATTTCGTAGGTGGCCGTCTGCTCGCGGTCTCCCTCCATGTCGCGGCGCGACAGAATGCCGCCGAACACCTTGGGGTGGAGCGTCTTCACGCGTCCGCCAAGGATTGAAGGATAGCCTGTGAGATCCTCCACTGCGTCGCAGGGGATACCGAGCGATTCGATGAAAGTGCGGGTTCCGCCGGTCGACAGGAAACGCACGCCATCGGCGTGAAGGAGCTTTATGATTTCGTCCAGGCCGTCTTTATGGTAAACCGATACAAGGGCCGTCTTGATTTTCTTGACTTCGTCTGACATACTTGCTGAAGAAGATATTATAGTTTTTTGCTGTTGATTATCAGTCGTTAGAGTGGCCATGCCACTTTGAGCCACATTCCATGCCGCTCTATTGGAGTGCAAATATAGTCATATTTCTCCTAAAAATAAGAATGTTTTGCATGTCAGTTTGCAGTCAGTTTATCAGACGCTCCCGCGCTTCA
>CAYSKE010000041.1:0-13718 GCA_964431465.1 uncultured Muribaculaceae bacterium
CTCCGAGCTCTCTACCTTGCCGCAAATCTCCCGCCGGTAATCTCCTCGATACTCAGCTTTTCAAAGACGATGCAGTAGTCCTTACCGTAGGTCGACTCCTCGTATAGAAAAGCTATCGAGCCATCAGGCATCTGCACCATTGTCGAGTACCCCGACTCCATGTCGGTCAGCTTCAGGGTCTGGGCTTCCATGTCGCCCCACCCTTGCGCCATCGCTTCGGTCGATGCGTAGTCGGCTGCGGTCAGTAGCGGCTTCCATTTTATCCCCACTTTCTCTCGCTTTTTCGATAGAGTCATCGACTGCAATGCCAGCCAGGCATCCTTGATGCCCGGATTCTCCTTGTCGGTCACAGGCACTATCAGGATTTCGCCGTTGCATGGGTTAGGCTGCACCCCTCCGAAATCGCTGAGTGCCGCAGCTTCCCACGCCCCTTCACCTCTGGAAGCATCGCTGTAGCGGAATATGTTGAAATTTCGCCCGTAATCGGCGCTTGAACGGGCACTCAGTATCACCGACCCGTCAGGCAGTTCCTCCACCTTCGGTTCGTCGCCGCCGCGTGCCACGGGAGGCGCATCGGCACCTCCGAGCACATGCCATGTCTCGCCGAAATCATCAGAGTAAAGCACCCAGTTGGCCATATACGTCCCGGTGCTGTCGGTGTCAGCCGCATTCGCCACATGCCGTCCGGTGATCGCTGAATATAGCCGGTAGCTGTCGCCGCTTTTCACATGGCGCGACTGCATGATGCGCCCCGACCCGAAAAACATCGCGTCTATGCATCCTCCCGGTGCTCTCTTCTCGCTCTTGCGACCGTCCAGCAACCCGTAGATTTCCGAGGTGATGGTGTCGCGCTCGCTCCACGTCCTCCCACCATCATTGCTGCGCCAGCGAGCCACCTGATTCGGGTTGTCGCGCCGTGCTTTGGCAAACGGCGTGCGCCCGCACACGGCTAAAAGCACCATCCTGTCCGATTCGCGGTCGGCGGCAAGAGCGGCATCGCCGTAACCGCAGTCGGGATGTTGCATCGACGTCTCGATGCTTCCCTCCCCGTTGCCTTGACTCACCACCCTCCCGTTTGCATCGGTCAGCAGAGCCGGAGCGCTCCACGTTGTTCCTTCGTCGTCCGATGTCGACTGATGCAGATCTATGCGTCCGTAGCCGATGTCGTAGCCGCAATATCGGTAATCGGCTATTGCGACCAGATGTCCGTCGCGTGTCGATGCTATTGCCGGAATGCGGTACACTATGCTGTCGCCGTTGCCCGAGCCATAGCTGAAGATCACTTTGCGGTTCTCCGCATTCGCCAATATTGGCGTCAGGGCGAGTGCTATGGCGGTCGTGATGATGCTTCTTCTTTTCATGGTGAAGTTGGTAAAAAACGACGCCGGAGATGCGTCAAATCTTATATTTGGCACACCTCCGGCGTGTATGTGGTTAAAGTAATGACTTTTACTTCATCTTCTCTACATAGTCGCGGAGAGGCTGGTTGTCAGGATCCACCTCAAGGAAGAGGTTGAGATACTGCTTCGCTGTCTCCTTGTCACCTTCGCCAAGATAGTAGTTGGCGATCAGGTTGTAGGCGCGCACGTAGTCATTCTTGTGAGCGGTCTTGTTGGCTTCGCGATCCTTGTCGAGGATGGCGATGGCACCGAGGAATGCATCCACAACATCCTGGCTCATCTCCTGGCCGTTACGGTTGTAGAGAGTGATAGCCTTCTGGTTGGCGACCGAGAAGTTGTCAGGAACAACCTTGAGCACCTCGTCGAGATAGAGGATAGCCTTGTCGGCATACTGCACTTTGGCGATCGAGTCCTCTGCCATAGCAGCGGCGTTGCTGTAGCGGCGGCCGAGGGTAAACTTGTCGTTGGTCGACGGCTGATCGATCATGCCGAGATACTTCTCGAAGCTTTCAGCCGATTTGTCGTACATCTTTGCGGAAGCGTATGCCTCTGAAAGCGACTTCACGTTGTCGGCTTTGTCGGGGTGGAGGTTCACAGCCTTCTCATAGTTGGAAATAGCTGCGATAGTGTCTCCGGTGTGGAAGAGGACGTCACCGTAGGTGGTGTAGTCGGTACCGGTGAACTCCTTGGCGTTGGCGTTGCCAAAGAAAGTCTTAGCGGCTGCGGCTGCATCAGCCCAGTTCTCGAGAGCGGCCTTGTTCAGGAACACCATGCGCTCCATGTAGTGGTTGCCCGGATCCTTGGCAAGAATCTCGTTGGCGAGCTTCAACGAAGGAGCATACTCCTTGGCGAAGTAAAGCAGACCCACATAGCGCTGCTCGTCCTTCTGGAAGTGGTTGGGGTTCTGGATGTATTTGCCATACTCCTGAGCCGCCATGGTCAGCTGGTTGTTGTCGTAGTATTTTTCAGCGAGTTCGCGCTCAGCGAGTGCCGAGTTGGGGTTCTTCTCCACGAGCTCTTTCAGGCGCTGGATTGCAAACTGCGGGTTCACGGGGAAGTAAACCTGAGCATACTTCACATAAGCCTCGGGGAACTGGTTGTTCTTGTCGAAGTTCCAGGCCATTTCATAGTAACCTACGGCATCACCCACATTCTCGGGAGCGAGCATGTCACCTTCGAGGATGTAGATTGCGGGGCACTGCTTGTCAGCCTTCTTGGCGTCAGTGAGAGCTTTCTCGATATCTTTCTGATAAGTGACGGGGTTGGCGTTGTAGTAAGCGCGGGCGATGTCGGTGAGCAGCACGGCATTCTTCTTGCCGAGGTTGCGTGCCTGCTTGAACTGTTCGGCAGCACCTTTTGCGTCGCCGCTCTTCAGTGCGATAGCACCGAGACCCACGTAGTTAAACGGGTTTTCTGCGTTGGCGGCGATACCCTTCTCAAAGTAGGATTTGGCGGCGGCATTGTCACCCTGTGACAGGGCGATCTGGCCGAGATAGTAATTGGCCTCAGCCTTGTCGGTCGAAGCGTCGTTTATGGTGCGGTCGAGGATGATCTTGGCATCGTCGACCTTGTCGGCCTTGAAGTACTCTACGCCGTCTTTGTAGCCTTGCTGAGCTGCGACACTCAGCGTTCCTGCAGCGAGCAGGCTCAGGAGCAGCTTAAATTTCATCTGGATGACTGAAAGTGTTTAGTTATTTTCTTAGTGATTTTGTTTCTGTGGTGATTGGTTGCAGCGAAAGGGGGAGTGTGCCTCACTCCACCTTCACTTTGCGTGCATGCATGTGCGACGGAAGGATGCCCGTCATGAGCATCAGTTTCTGCCCCTGCACGCCTGTCACAAACGAGTAGAACCCGTGGGCGGGAGCGCCCGGAACGCTCGTCGTGATCATGTAGATCGACCGCAGCAGCGGGTATTTCCCCTCGAATATGTACTGTTGGTAAGGTTTCCAGTAGGTGGGGGTGCCCGGCTGTTGCACCTTGAGCACCTTCACGTCAGGTTTGAAATCGAGCACTGTGGTGTCTGATTTCTCCGACGCTTTGGCAAGCTCTTCGGTCGACCCTGCCGGAGCGCCGTCGAGATCCGACGACAGCCAGCTCACGCCGAGTACGCCGATGGCGTTCTTGCGGGCCATCACTGCGTCATACACCGCTTGGCTCGAGCCTTGGGCGTAGACATTATCGCCGAACGCAGCTCCGTTGAGAAGCGAGTCGCGCATGAAGTTGACCGTGCTTGCACCCTCGTGCTCAAACACGACATCAATCTTGCCGAGTTTCTTCATCCCCGGCCCCATCTGATCCCAGTCCTGAATCTTTCCTGTGAGGATATCATTCAAATCCTTGAGGTCGATGCGGTCTATAGGGTTCTCGTTGTTCACGATAAGCGCCACGGCATCGATTGCCACGCACTTCTGGTACACCTTTTTCTTCTTCGACTGAAGATAGGAAATCTCCTGCTCCGACAGCGGGCGTGTTGTCACTGCCGCATTCACCTTCAGCTCGAGGATAGAGTCGATGCAAGCCTTCTCGTCGATGTAGTACGGGAGCACGTCGGCGTGAGGATAGATATACTCAAACACCTCGATCTCCTGCTGCATGATGTTCTCAAACGTCGCGTCACACGCAAGACGGGTGATGCCGTTGGTCGACGAGCCTTCCGCCGGAATCTTGCTGTATTTCTTGCACCCCGGAGCGACTGCCACAAGTGCGGTCATGCCGGCCAGAGCGAGTGATTTGAAAATTTTATTGAGATTCATGCCTGATGCTGTTGGTCGTTGGAAGTGATGGTCAGATGTTGGAGTCTATGCCGGCAAACTGGCGGTAGGCACGCCAGATTCCATAAAGAATCAGAAGCACACCGCCTGTCCAGCGGAGCCATTCCCAATTACCGCTTTCCCAGCCAAAGAAATTGACCAAGAGAAGTATTCCCATCCCTACGTAAATGATAATCATGAAGATGCCAAATATCATTCGTGCAATCTTCGGAGTGTTGTTTGTTGCCATAGTTGCTGATTTGGTATCTGATTAACGCTTATGTCGGGCTGCTTGTTCAGTGTGGACTCCGCATCCTGTCAGGCGGTAAAGTTAATAATAAATTGCGTAGCTTCAAAATCCACACCCTCAAAAATTAAACTCCGGCATTTTTAGACGCGCTTTTTCTTCTTTTAGGCCATGAGGAGCACAAGCACGATTCCGAATATTATGAGCAGCGTGTTCGACACCGCGTAGGTGATCGTGTAGCCCAAGGCGGGCACGGTGCTTCCGAGGCGCTCCTGCACGGCACCGAGGCCGGCAGTGGTTTTGCGGGCACCGGCGCAGCAGCCGAGCGTCACGGCCGGGTGAAACTTAAACACCTTGTGCCCGATGAGTATGGCAAGAAACATCGGCACAAGCGTCACGATGAGTCCTGCAATGAAGATCTTTGGCCCTACTGCCTCAAAAGCGCTGATGAACGACGGACCTGATGCGATGCCGATAACTGCGATATACATGTTTAGGCCGAGATTGTTGAACACCCACAGCGATGCCTTCGGGATTGCGCCGTAGACCGGACGCTTCGACCGCAGCCACCCCATGACAAGGCCGGTCACAAGTGCGCCACCGCTTGCTCCGAGGCTCACCGACACATTTCCCCATTTAATTGCTAAAGCTCCGAGAAGGCCGCCGATGAGGATGCCGAGTCCCACAAACACGAAGTCGGTTGCAAGTGTGCGGCGGTCGGGATAACCGATTTGTGCCACAGCCTTTTCCACATGTTGCTTGCGTCCGACAAGCTCAATCACATCTCCGGCTTCGATTGTGGTCGGGCTGAATGGTTTGAGCGTCACGCCGCTGCGTATGATGCGCTTGATCTCCACGCCATCCATCCACTCTTGGGCGATTAGCTCGGCCACATCCTTGACGCTGCATTTTTTCGAAACGGTCACCTCCACGTCCTCGACTGCAAACGTCAGCAGTCCCACTCCCGGCACCTCATGTCCGAGCCAGCTGTTGTCCCCCACGATCATCTCCCGCCGGCCGGTAAGCACGATGGTGTCACCACGCTTCACCTCGGCATCGGGAGTCACCTCGGTCATTTCACCTCCCGGCTGCTTGATGCGCTCTATGGTCAGTCGCCTCCCCTCATCCTCAAAGTGCTTTTCTATCTCTGCCACAGTGCGTGCCTCGCTCATCCATGAGCCGTCGGCGACAAAAGCCCTGAACGCCACCGGGCGGCAGGCGTCGAAGTAGGCGGGATCGTCACCTATGCCGGCCGGGTTCAGCGTCTTTTCAAGCTCGTGGGTCATTGCCTTCACTTTTTCGAGGCCTCCCATCATTGCCGGGCCTACGTAGCCTAAGAGCCACACTGCTCCGAGAGTGCCGAAAACATAGGTCATTGCGTAGCACACCGGTATGGCGTCGGTCATAGCCTTGATCGTGTCAGGGTCGCCCTTGAGCGATGCTACGGTGTCCTCCGCAGCTCCCACGACCGGCGATGCCGTGGAGGCACCGGCCATCATTCCGGCTGCCTGTCCGGGATTAAGTCCCATCCACATCGACACTCCGAACGAAACGCCTAAAATCAGCACGCACACCACCACCGCGAAGATAACCTCACGCAATCCGTCGCCCCGGAGCGACTTAAAAAATTGCGGCCCTACGCTGTAGCCGATGCAGAACAAAAACAGCAGGAACGACACGCTTTTCAGCGGGCCACCCACGTTGATGTCCATTTGCCCAACGAGTACACCCACGATAAGCACCGAGGTGACAGTGCCGAGTGATATGCCTTTGTATTTCAGTTTGCCGAGCCAGAAGCCGAGCCCGATTGTGAGGAAGACCGCAAGCGCGGGAGTGTGTCGGAGTGTGTCGATGAACCACATATTTTTTTCTTGTTGTAAGCGTTAATGTCAAGTGTGAATTGAAATCCCCTCTTTGTTATCAACAAATCACGTGTCGTGTTTGTTTTTACAAAAGACAGGCGCGTTTTTCCTGCGCGCCGCCACTGAACTTCATCACGGCTTTACACGCAAATTTACGACACCCGCAACATGAAAATTGGCTTTTTTGTCCCTTGCTATATCGATGCGATCGCGCCACAGGCTGCTATCTCGTCATTCAAGCTCCTGCGCCGCCTCGGGCTTGATCCTGAGTTTATTGAGTCGGCGGCATGTTGTGGCTTGCCTATGAAGGACATGGGCTATGCACGCACAGCCTGTAAGGTCGAGGGGTCGGTGGCATCTCACATGGCGGGCTACGATCACATTGTCATGCCCTCGGGCATCTGTGCCGACCAGTTCCGCAATCATTTCGAGGATGTCCCGCAGACCCCTGAGATAGAGCAGATCCGCCACGCCGCTGTCGACATTGTCACCTTCCTTCACGATATTGTGCGGGTCGACTCGCTGCCGTGGGCTTCGTTCCCTCATCGTGTGGCGCTTCACAACGGTTGCCACTCACTCCGCTATCTCAATGAAGCGCGCCCCTCTGAGCTGATGATTCCCGATTTCTCAAAGACAGCCGAGCTTCTCAGTCTCGTCGACGGCATCGAGGTGGGTTATGCCACCCGGCGTGATGAGTGCTGTGGATTCGGCGGCACATTCGCCATCTGGGACAAAAGTTGTTCGGGCCAGCAGGGGCTTGACAAGGTCAACGACTACGCTCGCAACGGCTTCCACTATGTGACTTCGCAGGACATGTCATGTCTGCTTCATCAGTCATGCGTGGCCCGCAAATTTGGATTGGATATTAAGTTTTACTATATCGCCGAGATTCTCAACGGCGACGCAAAGTGAGCACCATGAGCAGACAGGTTAATCAGGTAAAGCTCGGCGCCGAATTTATAGCCGACACTCCACACCGCGAGAGCAACGACCGCTGCCTTTGGGCGGCACGCATGCGTCGTGACAAAGTCGCATCCACCCTCCCCGAGTGGGAGCAGATGCGTGATCTCGCATCTGAAATCAAAGAGCACGCTTTGTCGCACCTCGACGAGTATCTTGTGCAGTTCGAAGACAATCTCACCTCGCGTGGCATCACTGTTCACTGGGCAGAGACGGCCGGCGATCACAACGATATTGTTCTCGACATTCTCCGCTCCCACGGTGTCACGACTCTCACCAAAGGCAAGTCCATGACCATGGATGAGTGCGCCATGCGTGAGCATCTGGAAAAAAATGGCATAGAGGTCAACGAGTCAGATCTCGGAGAACGCATACAGCAACTCGACAATCAGCGCGACAGCCACATCGTCATGCCCGCGATACATAAACTGCGCACCGACGTGGCGCGTATCTTTGCCGAAAAGCTGGGTTCCGATCCATCCAATGATGATCCCACCTACCTCAACAGCGTCATGCGTGCCGACATGCGCAAGCGCTATGTCAAGGCGCAGGCCGGCATGATCGGTTGCAACTACGCTGTGGCCGAGACCGGCACCGTGGTTATGTGTTCCAACGAAGGTGACGTTGATATCTGCGCTACAGTCCCGCCGCTACTGATTGTCACCATCGGCATCGAGAAAGTCATTCCCACGCAGGCCGATCTCCCTCTCTTTCTCAGGCTGCTTTCGCGCAGCTCGCTCGGCTACGACATCACCCAGTACACCTCACATATCTCAGCCCCTGCGCCCGGTCAGGAAATCCATGTCGTGATGCTCGACAACGGGCGCTCCGAACGCCTCGGACGCTCCTATTGGCCGGTGCTCAAGTGCATGCGTTGCGGCACCTGCATGAACACCTGCCCGGTTTTCCGACGCACCTCAGGCATCTCCTACGATGCCAACTACATGGGCCCGCTCGGGCTCGCGCTCATGCCCTCTTACGACCTGCATCGCTACGCACGTCTCCCTTTCTCATGCACTCATTGCGGCTCATGCGGCGATGTCTGTCCTGTCAAGGTGCCCCTGCCCGAACTTATTTTCTACTGGCGTCAGGTTGTGGTTGAGAATCAGCAGTCGCTCATCTCCCACGACCTTGAAGAAGGATTTATGGGAGTCGTGTTGCGCAACTCTACAAATCTTCAGCACGCTGAGAAACTCGGTCTTTGGGCGTTGCGCTACACCCCCGCCGCAATCGCCGAGAGCGGCATAAATCCGTGGGCCGAATGGCACAGCAATCCCATCCCTCCTGAGCAGACGTTCCGTGAGTGGTACAAGAAAAATGCCTCCCGCACTGACGACAAAACTGATAAATGATACCCCTCCTATGACTCCCGATAATAAATCACTTATGGCACGCGAGCGCATCCTTGCCCGTGTTCGTGCCAACCGTCCCAAGTCAGTCGAGCATCCCGAGCTACCGGTTTTTGCTATCGACGGCGACAAGTTGAAAAACTTTATCAGTCATGTCGAGGGATTCGACGGAAAAGTGATTGATGTGCCGTCTCGCCGCGATGCGCTGGCGTGGCTGCGTGACAACGTTGAGCAGTCCGACTCCTCGTTGGTCTACAGTGCAGCCGAAGGATATGAAGGCAACATCACTCTTGACCGGCTTCCTTCGCCTGCCGATGCCCATGTGCTGCAGGCATGTGTAGGCGACGGCATTCTTGGCATAGGCGAAACAGGTAGCGTTCTTGTCGCTCCCGAGACATTTGGCCGCATGGCAA
Source organism: uncultured Muribaculaceae bacterium (assembly GCA_964431465.1). Taxonomy (GTDB): domain Bacteria; phylum Bacteroidota; class Bacteroidia; order Bacteroidales; family Muribaculaceae; genus JAFLTL01. The sequence continues at coordinate 8,982 of CAYSKE010000041.1, forward strand.
ACGGACTGTTCGCCATAAACCTTTACCTGCTCCTCGACCGCAGCAAGATTGTGCCCGGGCTTCAAGATGCCTATGCGCTGATGGATCTCTCGGCCGTGTAGTATTCATCGCTGTTCTCCGGCCCGTCGGCTACAGCCGATATTGAAGCGGTCCACATCACCGGAGCTCAGGGTCCCGTCTCCCTCACCGTCCTCCTCTATTGACTGCATTTGCAATATGATGTAAAATGACTATATTTGTGGCATGAAGCTTATTGAGTTAAATCTTAAACGCATTTTTGACCTGTGCAGATTGCATAAGGTCAAAACTCTTGCGGTCTTTGGCTCGGTTTTGACTGACCGGTTCAATGACACAAGCGATATTGATTTACTCGTCGACTTTGAGCCGTTTGACCACGATAAGTTCGATTATGTTTCCAATTACTTTGACCTCCAGCAGGCTTTTGAAGACCTTTTTGGGCGTCGGGTTGATCTCGTTGTGGGTAAAGGGTTGAAAAATAAATACTTCATCGACAATGTGAACCGTACAAAAAAAGTGGTTTATGGTTGATGAGTATATTTTGAAGCATCTTCAGGATGTGATGGATGCGATAATTGAACTTGAAAGTTTCTTTGTTGATTATCCGCGACGCTTTGATGTTTTTGAAAAAGACCGACTGCGCATAGCTGCCGTTGAGCGCAAAACTGAAATCATGGGAGAGGCGCTGAATCGTATCCTAAAGTATGATCCTACATTCTCACTGCCTCATATCAAAGAGGTTATTAAGACGCGCAACCGCATCATTCATGGCTATGACAGTGTTGAGACTGAGTTCCTGTGGGGATTGCTTCTGCGTCACATTCCGGCACTGAAGGATGACGTTGAGAAAATTCTGGCCACTGATTTGCCGGAGTAGTTTTTTACACAATCGTTTTCCCGAAAGGTGTCAGGGCGAGCCACGCCAGTTTGAAGTGCTGGCGTCCGAACGGTATCCCTATTATCGTGATACACAGCAGTAACCCGAATCCAAGATGAGTCAGGCAGATTGCAAATCCGCCGAGTATAATCCACAGTACATTCATTATCAAGTATAAGCAGCCGCCCGAGTTCCCGGTTTCAATTACTTTCTGCCCGAACGGCCATAGCGATAGCATTCCGAGTTTTAGCGTCTGCAACCCGAATGGAATACCGATGATGGTCAGCATCATCAGTAGACTTGAGATAAGATACTCTACGGCAGTGATAATACCACCGAACACGAGCCAGATTATATTGCCTAAGAAATTCATTTTTCAGAAAATTATGTGTGCTACATATATTTGACGCAAAAATAATGCATTAGGTTACAACGATAATGTTAAATTTGCCATTACAACAAAAAAACATAACCAATCCTTACCAATGAATATTCTCAAGACCGCGACATTGTCGCTCATGGCTGTCTCTGTCAGTGCGTTGGCTGCAGAACGCATCAGCGAGTTCGACCGTAGCTGGATTGCCGACCAGCATGTGCTCGGTGTCAACAAGGAGCCGGGGCATGCCACATTCATTCCCTATGCTTCCAAGTCCGATCTTATGGCCGACCCCCGGTTTAAGACAGCGTGGCTTACTCCTGAAAAGGCCATGACGATCGACCTTAACGGCACATGGAAATTCAAATGGGTGCCCGGTACGCCCGATGGTCCCGGCAACAGCGAGTTTCAGGCACCCGCACTCGATGATTCCGGCTGGGACAATATCCGCGTCCCCATGAGCTGGGAAATGCAGCCCGGTTATAATCTCCCCACCTACAACAACACCGGCTATCCTTTTGTCAACGAGCCCCCGCGGGCAATGAAAGGTCATGAGGAGCACGGTATAATTGACCACAATGCCACCGGTTTCTACCGCCGCACGTTCGATATTCCGCAGGATTGGAAGGACAAAAACATCTTCATTCATTTCGATGGTGTCTACAGCTGCTGTGCCGTTTGGGTCAACGGTAAATTCGTCGGCTATTCACAGGGTGCCAACAACGACGCTGAGTTTGATCTGACCGGCTTTGTGCATCCCGGCGAGAATCAGCTTTCGGTGCGCGTCTACCGCTGGTGCGACGGCTCCTATCTCGAGGGGCAGGACATGTGGCGCATGAGCGGCATTCATCGCGATGTATATCTCGTGGCCACTCCACGCACATTCGTCCGTGACCACTACATCACCATGGATAACCAAAGCACTGATGCCACCTCCGGGACAATGAATGTGGCGCTGAAGCTCGACAACCGCGAGGGAGCCAAATCGTCCAAGACTCTGCGCATGGAGCTTGTCGGTCCCGATGGAAAGGTGAAAGCCACCGACACAAAGACCGTTGAAGTGTCAGCCCCCGAAACCGATGTGACTCTCTCGACCGGTCAGCTCACCGGCCTTACGCCGTGGGATACCGAACATCCTGTGCTCTACGATGTTATCATCTCCCAGCTCGACGGCAATGGCAATGAGGAGATGGTGTTCAGCACAAAATATGGCTTCCGCAACATCGGTCTTGTTAATTCCGGTGATGAGCATTACTTCACCGTCAATGGCAAGCGGCTGTTTATCAAAGGAGTCAATATTCACGACTCCCATCCACTCTACGGTCGTTATGTCGATGTGGAGACCATGCTGCGTGATCTGGAGCTTATGAAACAGGCCAATGTCAACACCGTCCGCACAAGCCACTATCCACGCCAGTCCAAGATGTATTCCATGATGGATGCTTATGGCCTGTACTGTATCGACGAAGCCGACCTCGAGTGTCACGGCAACAACAAGCTGACGCGCGACACCACTTGGACCGATGCCTTTGTCGACCGCAACGTCCGCATGGTGCTCCGTGACCGCAATCACCCCTCCATCATCTTCTGGTCGCTCGGCAACGAGAACGGCTCCGGCGAAAACATGTCGCACTGCTACGATGCGGTTCGCGCCCTTGACTCCCGCTTCATCCATTGCCACGGCGACAAGGCATCCGACATGTATTCCGAGATGTACACTTCTGTTGAAAACGCAAAGAAGCTCACCGACGGTCGCGACGGACAGCCCTTTATCATGTGTGAGTATGCTCATGCCATGGGGCAGGCCATAGGTAATCTGCGTGAATACTGGGATATTATCGAAGCGAGCAGCGGCATGGTGGGTGGTTGCATCTGGGACTGGGTCGATCAGGCCGTGTTTGATCCTGTAGCCATCCGCAACGGCACCACCGTCTCACCCGAAGGCTTCAGTGGCTGGATGGGAGGCTGCGACTACGACCCGTGGTTCAAGACCAATGCCACCAACAACAAGGCTTTTCAAGGCAACTTCCTCAACAACGGTATCATTACTCCCGATCGCAAGTGGACTGCCAAGCTCACCGAAGTAAAGAAAGTTTATCAGAACGCCGACTTCGTTTCGCTCGATGGCAACAAGCTCACAATCCGCAACAAATATCCTTTCAGCAATCTCGGCGACATGTTTGACCTCACTTACTCCGTCACACGCGACGGCGTTGAGGTCGAGTCGGGTAAAACCACCGTCGACATTCCCGCGCTGCACACTGCCACAGTTACGCTTCCGGTAGTCATAACACCTTCCGACGATGCCGAATACACCGTCATTGTCGGTCTTGCGCTCAAAAATGACACCCCTTGGGCTGCAAAAGGCTACCGACTTGCCGATGAGCAGTTTGTGGTTCAGCCCCGCGTTGACGCCCTCCCCGCTATCAATGCCAAAGGTTCCCTGAAAGTCAAAGGCAACACCGTCACAGGCAAAGACTTCGCGATAACATTCAATGACAAAGGTGCTGTCGAGAGCTACATCTACAAGGGGCACGAGCTTCTCAACGCCGCCCCCGACTACAACGACTTCCGCCGCATCGACAACGACACTGATGGCAAGCAGGGAATCGAGTCGCCCAACGATAGGACTCAGGGATATGACTACGCCGCCACAGGCATTGAGTCTTACAAGATTACATCCCCGCTCCGCAAGAGCAAGAACAGCGCTTCTATCTCAATGGAGGCCACCGGCTCAAAGACCGACTACGACGTGACCTACACCGTTTATCCCGATGGAGTCATGGACATGAAAGTGACATTCACCCCCAACCGTCGCGGCCTGCGCCGTCTCGGCATGGCGATGCAGTTTGCACCCGGTTTCGATGAAGTGTCATATTATGCCAAAGGCCCGTGGTCCAACTACAAAGACCGCCAGACAGCCTCCTACCTCGGCCGTTACACCACCTCCATCCGCGACATGGTCGACGAGAACACCCATCCGCAGACCTACGGCGATCATCAGCATCTCCGTGATCTCACCCTCATCAACGAGAAAGATGGCGTGAACCTCAAGGTTGAGACTCAGGGACCTGTTGCATTCAGCCTCTCCAACTACGACGAGCTCCAGTGGAACCATCCTACACAGTACACCAAATTGCATTGGGCCGACCTTGAGAAACACCCGCAGCTCTTCGCCCACTTCGACTACTGGCAGCGAGGCATAGGCAACAACAGTTGTGGCGGTGATTGCTGCCTACCGCAGTACGAAACTCCCTATCCCGGCAACTATCAAGGCGCCGACACCCTCACCTACACCCTCCGCTTCACCCCCGAGCTGACCAAGTAAAGAATCCTGCAACGCAACTCACTCCCATCCGCCGGGCGCACCACCACGTGCGCCCGGCCATCTTTCCCCCCCCGCCTTCCCATACACTCATCGCGATAGCGATGTGATATTTGTAGGCCCGTATACCGCAGTCGCATA
>CAYSKE010000042.1:0-13391 GCA_964431465.1 uncultured Muribaculaceae bacterium
CCATGCCCCGCCGCTTCGGAGGTCTCAACTTCCCCATCACCCCCTACATCATGGCAGCCGACATCGTCAGCCGTGCCGACACAGGATTTGAAAACCTCTGGGGTCTGCAGGATTGCGTCGAGACACTCTATGAGTTCGGCAACGAAGAGCAGCGCGAAAAATACATCCCCCGCGTCTGCGAGGGAGAGACAATGTCGATGGACCTCACCGAGCCCGACGCCGGTTCCGACCTGCAGTCAGTCATGCTCAAGGCAACACAGGCACCCGACGGCACATGGCGTCTCAACGGCGTGAAGCGCTTTATCACCAACGGCGACAGCGACATTCACCTCGTGCTCGCCCGTTCTGAAGAAGGCACACGCGACGGACGCGGCCTCTCCATGTTCATCTACGACAAGCGCGACGGTGGCGTCGACGTTCGTCGCATCGAGAACAAGATGGGTATCAAAGGCTCACCCACTTGCGAGCTCACCTACAAGAACGCAAAGGCCGAGCTCTGCGGCTCACGCCGTCTCGGTCTCATCAAATACGTCATGGCACTCATGAACGGCGCACGCCTCGGCATCGCCGCACAGAGCGTCGGAGTCAGCGAGATTGCCTATCGCGAAGCCCTCGCCTACGCCAACGAGCGCCAGCAGTTCGGCAAAGCCATCATCAACTTCCCGGCAGTCTATGAGATGCTCGCCGTGATGAAAGCCAAGCTCGACGCATCGCGCGCCCTTCTCTACGAGACCTCACGCTTTGTCGACGTCTACAAAGCCTACGAGGACATCGAGCGCGAAGGCACCAAGCTCGACAAAGAGCAGAAAGACGACCTCAAGAAATACCGTCGTCTTGCCGATGCCTGCACACCCCTTGTCAAAGGTCTCGCCAGCGAATACTGCAACCAGAACGCCTACGACTGCATCCAGATCCACGGCGGTTCAGGCTTCATGAAAGACTACGCCTGCGAGCGCGTTTACCGCGACGCACGCATCACCTCAATCTACGAGGGCACCACACAGCTTCAGGTAGTCGCAGCAATCCGCCACGTCACCACCGGCACCTACAGCTCCATGATCGCCGACTACGCCACACAGCCAGTTTCCGACGAGCTCAAGCCCGTAGCCGAGATGCTCAACGGTCTCGCTGCCAAGTACAACGAAGCCGTCGAGAAAGTCAATGCCGTAGGCGACACCACCTACACCGACTTCATGGCACGCCGCCTTGTCGAGATGGCAGGCAACCTCGTCATGAGCTGGCTCCTTGTCACCGACGCAACCCGCTACGCATCAGAGTCAATGACAAAGAGTGCCAAAGTCTACAGCAAGATCGCACAGGCCGAGGTTGAGAAGCACGCCGAGTTCATCGCCAACTTCACCCCCGACCAGATCGACCTCTACAAGCAGGCCTAAACAACCCGCATCAACCCCTACACAAAGAGAGCGCACCCCACCGGCTGCGCTCTCTCATTTTATCCCACCCCCAGCTTGTAGGGACGCTCCATGGAGCGTCCGATGATCCACCATCACCGGCTCTCCTCCACGTCCGCCCCTCCGTCCGGCTCCCCCTCAGAGCACTCAGAGAGCTCCGCGCCCTCCGAGTTCTCTTTCGCTGGCTACAGCGGATACTTCTCCCTGATCGGATCATCATACTCCACCTGAAGCTCCTTCAGGCGTTGCTTCAGTTTGGCCGTGATTTCCTCCGTGCCCGGTTCACCGTAGAGGTTTTTCATTTCCGATGGATCATTCTGCAAGTCATAGAGTTCCCATCGGTCGATATCATTATAGAAATGCATGAGTTTATACCGGTCGGTTCTCACACCGTAGTGACGCTTCACAGCATGCTCGGCCGGATACTCATAGTAGTGGTAATACACCGCATCGCGCCAATCATCAGGCTTCTCACCGCGCAATAGCGGCACGAGCGACACACCGTGCATATCCTCCGGAATCTCCACACCGGCCAGTTCAAGGAAAGTCGGAGCATAATCGATATTCTGCACCATCTCGTTGATCTCGCCCGAAGCCTTCATTCCGGCTGGCAGACGCATCAAGAGCGGCGTATTCAGCGATTCCTCATACATAAACCGCTTGTCAAACCACCCGTGCTCGCCCATGTAGAAGCCCTGATCCGACGTGTACACCACAAGCGTGTTGTCGCTCAATCCATGTTCGTCGAGATAGTCAAGCACGCGCCCCACATTGTCATCGAGGCTCTTCAGCGTTTTCAGGTAGTCGCGCATATACCGCTGGAAGCGCCACTCGGCAAGCTCCTCACCCTTCAGATCCGACTTATAGTATTCCTCAATAATCGGATTGTAGAACGCATCCCACGCCTCACGCTGCTTCTCGTCCATGCGTCCTAAAAATGCCTCGTAAGTCTCTCTCAGGCGCGTCGTCTGCTCGGGATTCAGCATTTTCAGGTCATACTGGATATCCATGTGCATCGGATTGTCAATGCGCATCTCGGCAGCCGCCGCAGCCTCACGCCCCTCATAGTTGTCAAAGAAATTCTCGGGCAGCGGGAAAGTCTTGTCCTCATACAGCCGCAGATTGCACGTGTCGGCCATCCAGTTGCGGTGTTGAGCCTTGTGATGGATCATCAGCAGAAACGGCTTCTCCTTATCCTCGCGGTTGTCGAGCCAGTCCAGACTCATGTCGGTGATGAGATTAGTCAGATACCCGTGCACCACCTCCTCCTTCCCGTCCATATTGATGAAACGCGGATTATAGTAGTCACCCTGCCCCGGCACAACGCGCCAGAAATCAAAGCCCGTCGGCTCGCTTATCAGATGCCACTTTCCTATCAACGCCGTCTCATACCCCGCCTTTTGCAGATACTTCGGGAATGTCGGCTGCGACCCGTCGAACGGTTTGCCGCTTTCATTATCCGTAAAGCCGTTGGCATGCGAGTGCTTTCCCGTGAGAATGCACGCACGCGACGGCCCCGACAGCGAGTTGGCCACAAACGACCGGTTGAACTTCACGCCATCTTCGGCGATCCTGTCGAGATTGGGCGTGTGGGCATATCGTGTATCATAAGCGCTCAGCATCTGCGCCGTGTGGTCATCGGTCATTATATACACGATATTGTAGGGCTTTTTACCACCCTCTCCACCGTCGCCCGTCGTCCGGCATCCTTGCAGAGCCGCTCCCGCAGGCACAACCACGATAGCCGTGGCAAACACATACACCTGTTTCATGATTCATCTGTTTTGTTTACGTGCATCACACTCGCGGGCGTGCGTCCCGCTTCCAGTTCACCCTTCATGTAATCCATGTAAGGTGCCACGTGAGCAAAAAAACGCCGGTAGCCCTCACATAGATAATTCAGTCCCTTCTCACCATCCGGAGTCTTCATGAAGCGGTTGCGCGGGCACTCCCCGTGGCAGACGCCCACATGCTCGCACTCTCTGCACATCCGCGGCAATCCCGTCTCCTTCATCATCCCGAACGTCTGCTGCCGCTCACTCGCCATCATCTCTATGATAGTCCTGTCATGGATATTGCCGAGCCGGTATTGAGGAAACACAAAGTGGTCGCAGCAATAGAGATCACCGTTGTGCTCCATCACAGCCGCATGGCCGCAACGCGCCGCAAGCGCGCACAGCCCCGGTTCAATGCCCATCCGGTTGGCAAGCGTAGCCTCGAATATCTGGATGAAAACCCTCCCCACATCCTCCTTTATCCACTCCTCAAACACCCCGATGAGAAAGTCACCCCACTGCTCACTCCTCACAGAGAACGACATCACCTTCCCCTCCGGGTCATATCCGTCGGCAAGCCTTCCCGTCCCCTTCAATCGCTCTACCACCGGAGTAAACTGGATATACCGGCACCCTATCTCCTTGAAAAACCGATAGAATTCCCGCGGATAATCAGCGTTATATTCATTCACCACAGCCATAGCATTCCATTCCACGCCATGACGTTGGAGCCGCCTCACACCATCCATCACGCGGTGCCATGTCGGTCCATCCCCCTTGTCGCGACGGTACTCGTCGTGAAACTTCTCCGCCCCGTCGATCGACAATCCCACAAGCCACCCGTTCTCCTTCAGAAACCGGCACCACTCGTCGGTGAGCAGCGTTCCGTTGGTCTGCAGGCAGTTCTGCACCGCTCTCCCACGGGCATACTTCTGTTGAAGCGCCATTGCCCTCCTGTAGAAATCAAGCGTCCTCAGGGTCGGCTCACCACCGTGCCACACAAACTGAACGCAATCAAGACTCTGGCTCTCCATATATTGCTTTATATAGAGCTCCAGAGTCTCGTCACTCATCAGCGCGCCATCGGTCATGGCACCCTGTTTTCCGCTGTAATAGCAGTATTCACATGCGAGATTACACGACGCCCCCGCCGGCTTTGCCATCACGTAAAGCGGGTAAGAAAACGGAGCGATCATCTCCTCCGCCCGGGTGCCCGTCCGATCTCGCATCAAACCGGCTGATTATTTCACCACGATCTCCTGCGGAGTAGTTGTCGGACCTTCCACGCGGAGCACTCCCGCGCTGTCCACCTCAAGGCGGTCAAAAAACACCACTCTTTCTCCCGGATTCGACGACATGCGGCCGTGGTACACACAATAGCGCGACGAGTCAGGCATCGTCACCACCATATTGTGACCCGTACCCATCACCGTGCCACCCTTGCTCAAATTCTCCTCAAGCACCGGATTCGACGACGACTTCACGAACGGTCCGAGCGGAGCATCCGATGTCGCATACCCCACGGCATAATATTTACCGCCGTAGTGATTCGCCGAGTACATGATGTAGTATGTATCACCATCCTTGAAGATATAGGAGCCTTCGGTCCAGCGGCGGTTCACCTCCTTATTGGTCACCGAGCGGCTTTCCCACTCAGCCTGCACGTCATCGAGCTTTGTCGGAGGAGCAAGCAGCAGCTGCGGCTCACCTATCACACCGCTGAAATCAGGCAGCATCTCCACGCCATAGACCCAGCTTTCCTCCACCTCGTCGCAGAAGCCATCCTCGCGCGCCTTGTCGGCGATCTCGCTATCCACAGCGTGCTTGTAGCAGCAGCGTGAGAAGTAGAGATAGCAGCGCCCGTCTTCCTCAAAAAGCACGTTGGCATCGATGATCGGATAAGGTGGATTAAACACCGGACGGTCGAGATAATCCGCGAACGGACCTGCCGGACTGTCTGCCACAGCCACGCCGATCTTGAAGTTCTCCCCCTCATTGCCCGGATTATCCTTGGCGTTTGAGCTGTAGAACATATAGTATTTGCCGTCGCGCTCATACACCTCCGGAGCCCAGAAGCAATCCACGTTCCACTGCTCTTCGCCACCCCCTTTATACACTTGTCCTAATGGTTCCCACGTTGCCATGTCTTCCGACACGTATGCCTCGAAGCCATCCTTCAGCGACGTGCCATACATGTAATACTTCCCGTCCGAAGCGGCAAGCACAAACGGGTCTCCGAACTTCACCGGAACCGGGTTGCTCACCGTAGCCGTCTCTCTCGCCTGCTCTTTGCTTCCGCCGCATCCCGCAGCTACCAGTATCATAGCCGCCAACGCTCCGGCTGCCAAAAGATTGTGTTTCATGTGACTGATTGATTTCCTTATATTAAAACAAAAGAGCGACCCGACGAAATGTGGATCGCCCTTTAAGTATCTTTTTTACCTTAAAGATTAAATGCCAAGTTTGGTCTTAACCAGCGGAGTCACGTCAACAACATCCGATCCGGTGTAAGCGGCGATACCGGCGGGCAGAATCATGGCAAAGCCGTTTTCCTGACCCACTGACTGGATTGCCTCGACCATCTTCTGCTGAACAGGCTGCAGAAGCTGCTGCTCCTGACGCTGGAGATCCTGCTGGGCGGTCTGATAGAACTGCTGAACCTTCTGGTCAAGTTCCTGAACCTCCTGCATACGACGCTCTTTGATCGTCTGAGGTGTGTTGGCATCCTCTACGAGCTTCTGATACTCTGCCACTTTCTTGTCCATCTCCTCACGAAGTTTTGTGAATTCGCCTTCATATTTCTGTGAGGCTTCCTGGAGCTGCTGCTCGGCGGCCTTGTATTCAGGCATCAGAGGAAGAATAGCATTGGTATCTACAGTGCCAAGTTTCTGCGCCGATGCGCAAAGGGGAAGTGCCACAAGAAGGGCAACAAGGAGTTTCTTGATCATCGCTAATGATGTAATAAATGTATAATGACTTCTATTTTAATGATTTTCATTGCGTTCATGCCCATCACTCATGTCGGTGCTGCAACGCAACGGTGCAAATTTAACTTTTTATTTTGAATAACCCAAACGTGCAAGCACATCGTTGCTTACGTCGATACGCGGTGAAGCGAAAATTATCTCCGTAGCCGACGCGCGGTCTATGATAGCCTGATACCCCTTTTCATCGGCAAGTTTCTTTATCGCCTCATAGATCTCGTTTTGGATCGGCTCGACAAGTGCCACACGCTTCTGGTAGAGCTCACCCTCCGGGCCGAAATAAGCGTAACGCATTTCTGCGGCGCTCTTCTCCACGGCAGCGATCTGGTCTTCACGCTCGCGGCGCTGCTCCAGTGTCAGATACACGGCCTCAGCCTGGTAGTTCTGATACATCTGCTGTGCCTCGGTCTGCTTCTTTTCAATCTCCTTCTGCCACTTCGACGAGAGTTGGTTAAGCTCCTCATTTGCCATTTCATAGGCAGGGATATTGCGCAGTATGTACTCCATATCCACCAAAGCGAATTTCTGTGCTTGGGCGCCTGCGGCACACCCGATCGCAACCATCAAAGCTATAATAAGTTTTTTCATAGGTCTTTTCTATTGAAGTTGTTTAAGACTTAGACAATCTTATGACCCGTTTGGTTTAATCGCTGCATCAGAATTCCTGACCGAGGATGAAGTGGAAGTGGCTTCCGCCCTTTTCGCCATACACGCGGTCAAAGCCATAAGCCCAGTCGATACCCATCATGCCCACCATCGGCAGGAAGATACGCACACCGGCACCCGCACTGCGTTTCATGCTGAACGGATTGAACGACTTGACCTCAGTCCAGGCATTACCACCTTCAGCAAATACAAGTCCGTAGATCGTGGTCGAAGTCTGCAGCATGAAGGGGAAGTGAAGCTCCATGCCGAGGCGGGTGTAAGCGTAGCCCTCGCGTCCCCACGGAGTCAGAGCGCCGTTTTCATATCCGCGCAAACCGATCGTCTCCGTTGCGTAGGTGTAAGAGCCCGTCATGCCGTCACCACCCACATAGTAAGTCTCAAACGGCGACTTTAGATACTTGTTGTAGCTGCCGAGCAGACCGAAATCGGCGCGCGTCATCAGCACGAGTGTGTAAGTTCCGTCAGGATTCACGAGCGGCGTGTAGGTGCGTGACCGGAAAGCGAGTTTCCAATATTCGATCCACTTGTAAAGTTTCTCCTTTGATTCCGTGGTGTTCTGCTTGTAGAGAGCTTCCCAGTTCTTCTTTCCGAAAAGCGAGGCGGGAGGCGTAGCGTGCAGGCTCAGAGAGAACATCGAGCCCGAACGCGTGTAGAGCGGGTTGTCGATACTTGAGCGGGCGAGAGTCAATCCCAGCACGATCGAGTTCGACACACCGTTGTTCATGTAGTAGAGATACTCCCAGTTCTTGAGGTTATACCAGTTGTACGACACATCGGCAGTCAGCGAGAAATAGTCATCAGGCCAGCTGAGCTGCTTGCCGAACGCAAACGTTATACCCGCCATCTGCAGATACTTGTTCGGGTCATAGGCATTCTCATAGCTGTTGCTGTAGTAGTCGTTGTAACCGTTACCATAGCCGTAGCCACCATATCCGTAACCATAACCATATCCTAACCCGTAGTTATAGGCAGCATTCTGCCACATGCTGTTGTAGTACGATGAGTTCACACCCGTCTGGCGGCTATAGTAGGCCGACACCTGAAGCGAGTTCGGGCGGCGTCCGCCAAACCACGGATCGAGGAACGACACCGAGTAAGCCTGATAGTAGCGGGCGTTAGTCTGAGCCGACACAGTGAATGTCTGACCCTCACCCTGCGGGATGATACCGCGGTACGATCCCGGGCGGAAAAGATTTTTGATAGAGAAGTTGGTGAACTTCAGTGCCACCTTGGCTATCACACCGGTCTGACCCCAGCCGAGCGAGAACTCCACTTGGTCATTGGCTTTCGATGTCAGGTCAAACACGATGTCGACCGTACCGTTCTCCTCATTAGGCTCCGGACGCAGGTCCATCGACTCGGGGTCGAAGTGTCCGGTCTGGGCGATTTCACGTGCCGAACGCATCAGGTCGCTCTTGCTGAAGAGCTCACCCGGCTTCACGCGCAGCTCGCGGCGTATCACCTTCTCATAGAGGCGGTCGTTACCATTGATCACCACCTTGTTGATGCGCGCCTGCGGACCCTCAAACATTCTCAACTCCAGATCGATCGAGTCACCCTTGATATTCTTTTCGATAGGCACGAGCTGATAGAAGAGATAACCGCGGTCCATATAGGCGTTCGACACCGCATCCTCATCCTCATTCAGTCGCTTGTTTATGAGTTTCTGGTTATACACAGCACCCGGCTCGATACCGAGAAGCCAGTTCAATCGGTCGGTATCAAACACCGTGTTACCCACCCACGATATGTCGCTGATATAGTATTTCTGTCCCTCCTCCAGAGAGATATACACGTCCACCGTCTTGTCATCATAAGGCACCACGCTGTCGGCGATAATCTTGGCATCGCGGTAACCCTTCTCGTTGTACTTGTCGATAATGCGGCCGAGGTCATCCTCATAGTCGCTCTCCACAAATTTCTTCTGGCGGAAAAGATTGAGAAGTTTGCCCTTCTCATTGGTTTTCTTCATCACGCGCTGCAGAGCGTTGTCCGACATCACCTCGTTGCCGTCGATATATATCTTGTGCACCTTCACCTTGTCGTGCTTGTTCACCGATATATTCACGATAGCCGAGTTAGGTGCCGAGACGTCCTCGATAAGATCGATCTTCACATCGGCATTACCGAAGCCCTTTCCGTTGTAATATCCCTTGATGATAGTTTTCGCGCGGTTCACGATGTTTTGTGTGATCTGGTTGCCCACCATCAGGTTGAGGCGCTCAGCCAGATCCTCGCGCTCACTCTTCTTCACTCCCTCATATTTCACCGCCGAGATGCGGGGCTGAGTGCGCAGGGCGATTTCCAGCCACGCTTTGTTGCCCACGGTTTTCGTCACCTTCACCTGAGCTTGCGCGAAAAGTCCCTGACGCATCAGGCGCTTCACCGCCGAAGTGATGTCATTACCCGGTATGTCGATTATATCACCCACCTTGAGACCCGAGTAGCCTATGACGATATAGTCCTCATAATTATCGTTGCCCGTGACCTGAATATCTGCTATCTCATAGCTTCGGGGCATCGACGAGAAGATCACGGCAGGGTTATAGATAGTGTCGGTATCCGCCTGTTGTCCCGATGCGACCATTGCTCCGAGCAGGAGGAATAAACATGCTATATAACTCTTTTTCAACATATCGGATGTGATAAATGATTGCATTTCTTTTTATTTGCTGGCCACCGGAGTCATTTGTTCTCTTCCACCTGTTCTCCGGTGAGTCCGAAGCGGCGCTGACGGCCTTGAAACACGGCGATAGCTTTGCGCAAGGCGGCTTCGTCGAAATCAGGCCAGTATGCGGGAGTTAGATATATTTCTGTGTAAGCGATCTGATATAGCAGGAAATTGCTGACACGGAAATCCCCACCCGTGCGTATAAGCAGATCGGGATCAGGCATATCCGCAGTAGCGAGAGCACCCGCCACATCGCTGTCAGTGACAGCCTCGGGGTCGATCTCACCCGCAGCAGCCTTAGCGGCGATTTTCTTCACCGCTTCCGTGATTTCCCAGCGCGACGAGTAGCTGATGGCAAGCACGAGAGTCAGCCCGGTGCAACCCGAAGTATCCTCCACACACTTGTTCAATCGCTCAAAAGCAAAGGCAGGCATCCGCGAGGTGTCGCCTATCACTTTCATCTTCACGTTGTTTTTTATCAGATCGGGAGTCTCACGCTCTATAGCCGTCACAATCAGATGCATCAGCGCGTCCACCTCCTCTTTCGGCCGGTTCCAGTTCTCGGTCGAGAAAGTGTAGAGCGTAAGATATTTTATACCGAGACGCGAAGCCGCTTCCGTCACCCGGCGCACGGCCACCACACCCTCAACATGACCCGCCGTGCGGTCGAAACCGCGCGATTGTGCCCAGCGACCGTTGCCATCCATGATTATGGCCACATGCGCCGGCATACGCGCCATGTCGATAGCGGTATCCTGCTCCTTAGAGGTAACTATGTCGGTATTCTCTTTCATTTCGTTCAGTCAAAGTAGTGGCATGTTGGGCAACGCTCCCCAAACTCATAGGTGATACCCACCGTCAGCGTCGAGAGCCAGTCGGTGTTCTTCAGCCAGCTGCCCTTTATGCCATATAGATCGGCATTCCCGTCAAGCCCGTCGGTAAAACCTTTGGCCATTGAGAATTCTCCCCTCAGGTTCAGGCGCGGCCTGATCCTGTATTTCACGCCGATAGCCAGCGGAAGCACCGCGGCTACATTCATGCCGCCCCCACGTGGGCTCGCGGCAATCATTCCGGCGCCCGCCGCGATGTAGGGAGTCCACCGCGACAGATGCTTGAACGTCTCTCCCTCTCCGTAACCGAAGAAGTTGAATTCGGCTCTCACCGTCAGGTCGCCAAGCGTCGACCTGAAATGCGACGGCACGTCCTGAGGCAGTTCGCCTCCCACGCCATCGCTATTCCCCGATATTCCGGAAACTCCACCCACAAGGCGCAGACTCCACCGGGAATCAAGAATATATCCGCCCGAAACCGACAATCGTCCGCCGGGATGGGCGAAAGGATTACTCTGGTTGTAATCGCCAAGATAGCCGCTCATGCCGGCGTCCACACCGGCTTCCCACCGGTAGGCCGACTCCTGTGCGTTGACCGGCAGCCACAGGATGGCAAGAACAATGATCGCGGCGATCCGACGCATAAGCATCAGCTATGCGCCCCGCTTATTGCAGCGGTTTGAGGGTTAGGTAGCCGAGCACGCCGCGCCACATCTCAGGCAGGAAAATTCCGTTCACATCATACCCTCCTGTGAGGTAGATGTAAGGAGCATCCCACTCGGTGATCGGACGCACCGCACGCGACGCCGTGATCTCATGTCGGGCCACCACAGCCGAAGCCGAGTGACGCGGCTTGATTTCGGCAGGGAGCTGTTTAAGCTTGTCTGCCTCAAACCAGTGCATACCCATGTCATTGGAGAAATGCACCGTCTTCACAAGTGTATTGTCGGCAAGTTTGCCGCCCATCGCCACAAGCACCTCGCGCTCGGTAGTGCGCCAGGTCATTGTGTCCGTTTCATTGAAAGTGTATGGGAAAACCGTCCGTCCCTCTGCTGCCGCAAGTGTGCCGTTGCTTATCTTAGCCCACTTTTGACCGTCGAAGCCCCATGTGTCGCCCGACAGTGTCCCGTCAGCCTTACGGCCTCCGACGATATATCCCTGAGGCTCTACACCCCAGCGCACCGTCATGCACACCATTTCGCTCGCACCCGACACCGGCAGGTCTGCTGGAGCCTCCGTAGCCTCGGCCGTTCCGGGGTAGACACGTATCATTGTTTTCCCCTCGTCATCGGTGAAGCATCCCACGATCTTGTCGCCGAACGCACCGTAGACATTGGTCATCGTCACCCCGTCACATGCCGTCCATGTCACCCCTTCATCGTCCGACACATAGAGTGCCCCGTTTTCGTCGATGACATATAACTTGCCGTCCGTTGTGCCCGTAAAGCTGTTCACTACCGGAGTGATGTCGTTGTCAAATTCCACCTCGCTCACTACCCATGAAGCCTTGTCAAAAGGATTCTCGGTCACGGCGATCGAGCAAGCGGTGTTGCTGGCTGTCAGCATGAAATACTTTCCGGCAACCTCGATAGCTTTCTGCTGCTTGATCGAGTTGATCGCCGAGGGAAGTTTCCCCGTCATTTCGGTCCAGTATATCGAGTCGACAGGCTGCTCATACACGTTTATCCACGCCTTGTAGTTGCGGCCGGCAGTGCCGTCAAAACTTGCCACATGGATAGTCACCGGTCCTTTGGCGAAGTTGATCGAGTCAGTAGCGTTTGTCAGATAGTTCACCGTCGTGTCCGTCCCATGCTTGGTCTTGAACAGGATATCGGTTGCCGAGCATTCGTCGGTCTCGATTGTCAGGACCATGCGCGATATGTCTGTACCGTAAGGGAGCGGCTGCGCATTGTATATTTCCCCTTTATCAAGATCAATAGAGAAAAATACCGAATCAAGATTATTGAGAATATGCTCGTTGGCCGTCAGCGAAAAACCTGTGATAGCCGTGCTTGAATAAACGTAGGTATAATCGTTCACGTCGTAGGAGCTGTTGCACGACGTTGTGACTCCACCGATAAGAGTGGAGGCGACTGCAAGAATGCAACAGATTGCGGAGTATTTTTTCATATCTATGATGATGAATTGGCAGACCAAGCACAGCCTCAGACGTGAAATCTGAGACCGCAGGCAGCCTACAAGCCGCAAAAGTAGTAAAACTTTCCTGTAACACACGCCTTTTATTGCCAAAAAATATTTTGAGTTGCGAAACAATGTTAACCTTTTTATGCAAAGATAGCGACATAACTATGGTTAACGATGTGTTAAATGACCACACTCAACCCCGCGATGCCATCAGCTGCGATTTTTTGATAGCTTTAAGCCTCTTTTTAGGATTTTTGGGTTAATTTTGCCATTGAAACTGTCAAAACATCATCACAAACAACGATGAATTCATCAAGCCTCGTTTCAATCAGCGACCTGTCGAAAGAGGAGATTATGCGTCTGCTCGCACAGGCAAGGCACTTTGAGTTGAATCCAAATCAGAAGATTCTCGACGGAAAAGTTGTCGCAACTCTGTTTTTTGAGCCCTCGACACGCACGCGTCTGAGCTTCGAGACTGCTGTCAACCGCCTCGGCGGACGTGTCATCGGCTTCAGCGACGCTTCATCCACAAGCACGTCCAAAGGCGAGACACTCAAAGACACCATCAAGATGGTCAGCAACGATGTCGATCTCATCGTCATGCGCCATTTCCTTGAAGGAGCGTCCAGATATGCCACCGAGGTCACCGACGTCCCCGTCATCAATGCCGGCGACGGAGCCAATCAGCACCCCTCGCAGACGATGCTCGACCTCTACTCCATCTACAAGACTCAGGGACGCCTCGACAACCTCACCATCACGCTTGTTGGTGACTTGAAATACGGCCGCACAGTCCACTCCCTCATCATGGCGATGCGCTACTTCAACCCCACATTCCGCTTCGTGGCATGCGACGAGCTCAAGATGCCCGAAGAGTACAAGGAAGTTTGCCGCCAGAACGGAATTAA